>NZ_JBFRNU010000012.1:0-41593 GCF_041471145.1 Vibrio sp. 10N.261.54.A5
GAAAGCCGCGATGAACCAAAAAAAAGCCCGTCTAAAACGGGCGAATAGTCACAGATGCATTACACAAAAGTGGATACTGATGTTACTCAGTGGATTCACTTGCACTGATTTGCTTAATAGCTAGTCAGTAAATTTACAATAACGCAAATTTAACTTTGTGACTACTTATGCTTTTATTTTGAGTAACTATTTATTAATGGTGTGTTCTTCTTATGACGAGGTTCACACTAAAAATGTACTCAATGAAATATTAAAATGAAGTTTGCGAAGCATGATCTAAACGATCATCGACTGATGTCCGCGACGGTCGGTGCACATAGCGCCATAAGATCATTGAGATCCAGCGCAACGCCAGCCATTCGGTCGCCGGAGCTAATGGTTACGGTCGAGTTGTTTTGAATGGAAGGATCAAAAATGATCGGCATGTGTCTCTTGAGAGCGAGCGGACCAACACAACCCACTTTAAAACCGGTGATCGCTTCAACATCAGCGAGCGACACGCAGGTCATTCGACGGCAATTCAGTACCGAGCGTACTTTCTTGGGGTCGACAGAGCGATCGCCAGCAGTACAGGCTAACGCATACTGGTTGCCCATATCCTTGAGCAGGATGCACTTCACCATTTGAGAGGCGTCGATGCCTCGCTCTTGTGCAGTTTCTTCAATGCTGGTGGTTGGCTTGCTTTGCATCAGCAGGCGATAATTCACCTGCTGTTGATCCAGCCATTGTGTAATCTGCGTTTCCACGTGGTTACTCGTCGTCAAGGCTGTACGGCAGTGGCAGGATATTCCATGTTTGATCAGGCTGCGCGGTCAGTCGCAGCTGAACATCGTCATCAAGGTTGTTTGGCAGTACCATCAAACCAATCGCTCGGTTATCAGCAAATTGATAGACGTTTAATAGTCGGCCTGCGCCACGCCAGTTCTCACCCACACTACGTTCCAGTTCAATAGGGTTTTCTAACGACAGCACGTCCGCAGTTGTGCCCGACACAATGCGCATCTCACGCTTGTTCATGCCACGGTACTTAGCACGAGCAACCGTTTCTTGACCTGTGTAACAGCCTTTTGAAAAGCTGATACCGCCAATCGCTTGCAGGTTAAGCGCTTGAGGGATGTGCTCGTTTTGCTCTGCTTTCGATAGGTTAGGCTGAGCATCAAGAATTTCATGATATTGCCAAAGTGTTTCTGATACTTTCTCCGCAGCGCTGTTTGATACCAAGGCTTCAGCGGCTTCTTCTGTCACAAGTAGAGCCCAGCGGTTATCTGCAACTTGAACCGCTGTACCACCAGAGATAGCACGCACATTACTTTGGCTTTCTGAAATAGAATCAATGTATTGATTAGCTGACGAACCCATCACACCGATAACAACGTCAGACGTTTGCTCGATATCGACCTTAGAGAACACCGCGTACTTCTTGATTTCAACGAGCTCGACTTCAATCGCTGATTTAGGTTGCATGAGTGCGTAGCCACCGTTGTGGTGGAACAAACGAAAGATGCTCCATACCTTTCCTTTTGCATCACAGTGCGCGCCTAATGTGGATTCATCATTAGGAAGAGTGACGACATCGCACGTTACTTGACCCTGTAGGTACGACTTTTTGTCATCGCCTATCATGGTAATTGCACTCCAGTCTGATACGTGTGTCATCATCAGTTCTGGAAGCGATTCATTTTGCGTATGAGCGAGTGGCTGAAATATGTTTTTCCAATCCATTTTATCTTTCCTAAGAATTTTATTTGGCTCTATGTTAATCCGGTTCTGTTTCTTTGTCAGCCTAGGTTTTTTTGTGAGCTTAGATAGGGACTGTGACTCACATAGTAGTTGCAGGGCGTATGACTTGTTACACTCCGAGAAAGAAAAATTATAGGTGAGGATAGCCAATGTACACTGCAGAGCAGAAAGCACGAATTAAATGGGGTTGCCGTCGCGGCATGTTAGAACTTGATGTAGTCATCATGCCATTTTTCGAAGAGTGTTTTGATTCATTGCAAGAGCAGGAACAGCGCGAGTTTGTTTCTCTATTAGAGTGTGATGACCCAGATTTGTTTACTTGGGTGATGGGACACGGACGCAGTGAAAACCTAGGCCATGCATCAATGGTTGATAAAATTGTCGCACACAACCTCAGCAAGGTTCGTTAAGCTCCAGCTTAACCCTTCATATTCCGCATTATTCGCAAAGGGCACTGTTTTCGGGTGCCTTTTGTTTTTCATCGTCCTGTCTTCTATTCCACTTGTTGTCAGCCTTTATTGCTTGGCACTGCTGATTCATCTGCTTCAAACTAATCATCTGATTTTGAATAGTGCCCATGGCCGTTTTGATTATAAAGAGGATGGTGATATTCGACTCAATGACCGAACTTACCGACTCAAGTCCGTTGATAAGATCTGGGCGCAGTTCTTCGTTAAATTACAGTTTGAATGTGGGTACTCGGTACTGCTTTGGCGAGACAGCTGTTGCGAGCGCGAATATCGTCATTTTCTGGCGAACTTACAACGAACACGCTAGATAAAAGAAAGCGTTAGACAAAAGAAAAGGGAGCTCTCGGCTCCCTTTCGTTTAATCATTTTCCGCTGACGGCTAATTCGCTAAGCACGTTTAACCAATTATTATGATTGGCGTTTCTCTGGCGTCAGAATCGTTGGGCCACTGTCTTCAGCAAGTTCAGGGTAATCCAACGTGTAGTGTAGGCCGCGGCTCTCTTTGCGCTGCATTGCACAACGAACCATTAGCTCTGCCACTTGTAGCAAATTACGCAGTTCTAATAAGTTATTCGAAACCTTGAAGTAGCTGTAGTACTCATGAGTTTCTTGTTGCAGCATCTGAATACGGCGTAATGCACGCTCTAGTCGTTTATCCGTTCGAACAATGCCCATGTAATCCCACATGAACAGGCGCAGTTCGTGCCAGTTGTGTTGAATGATAACTTCTTCATCACTGTTGGTGACTTGGCTTTCATCCCATGCTGGCAGTTCTGCACACAGTTGAGATTGGTCGATGTTCTCAACGATATCTTTTGCTGCTGCCCATGCGTAAACCACACACTCAAGCAGTGAGTTAGAAGCCATACGGTTTGCACCGTGTAAGCCGGTGTAGCTCACTTCGCCAATCGCATACAAGTTCGTTAGGTCGGTTTGACCCTGCTTATTAACCATGACACCACCACACGTGTAGTGAGCGGCTGGTACGATAGGGATCGGCTCTTTGGTCATATCGATGCCCAAGTCCATCAAGCGAGTATGGATCATCGGGAAGTGCGCTGTGATGAATTCTTCAGGCTTGTGGCTGATATCAACATACATACAGTCGGCACCCAAGCGCTTCATTTCGAAGTCAATTGCACGAGCAACCACATCACGTGGCGCCAGTTCACCGCGCTCATCGAAGTCCTTCATAAAGCGAGAACCATCTGGACGACGCAAGTAAGCACCTTCACCACGCAGTGCTTCCGTTAGTAGGAAGTTACGCGCTTCTGGGTGGAATAAACAAGTTGGGTGGAACTGGTTGAACTCAAGGTTTGCCACACGACAACCCGCACGCCAAGCGATAGCAATACCATCACCTGAAGAAACATCTGGGTTAGAGGTGTATTGGTAAACCTTTGAAGCGCCGCCTGTTGCTAATACAACAAACTTAGCGCGCACGGTTTCAACATGTTCTTGGTTACGGTTCCAAATGTAGGCACCGATCACCTTGTCTTTTGAACCACCAATCTTATCTTCCGTGATCAAATCCAGCGCATTGTGGCGCTCGAAGATCTCGATATTTGGGTGGTTGTTGACGTTATCTTGTAGTGAGGTTTGCATCGCCATGCCAGTTGCATCGGCAGCGTGCAGAATTCTGCGGTGACTGTGGCCACCCTCACGAGTGAGGTGATATTTTGGTTGGCCTTCTGTGCTGTTCTCATCTTTATCAAATGGAACACCACCATCAATCAGCCATTGCACACACTCTTTCGCATTTTCAGCAATGAATTGAACTGTATCTTCTTCGCATAACCCAGCCCCAGCGATTTGAGTATCCTCTACATGAGACTCAATACTGTCCGACTCATCGAACACCGCGGCGATACCACCTTGTGCGTAATACGTCGATCCTTCGCTGCGTGGTCCTTTGCTTAATACAATTACTTTTGCATGTTCTGCTACGCGTAAGGCTAATGACAAGCCTGCCGCACCACTTCCTACCACTAATACATCACACTGATGTTCACGGTTTGCGTTCATAAAACTTATTAAATCCCGGGCTATAGTCGAGTTGTCCACTCTCAATTGACTTTGTCTTGTTTTAGGAGTTTGGCTAAGACTGTTATAATCTTCCTTGAGTCATCCTTAAACGCTATGCAAAATCAATATATAGACAGCTATCTAGAAATATTTAATTGCTCAATACCATTGCTTTTGCTCAAGTTTCCCCAAATTGATAGGGATAGCTATTTTTATTACATCACATTGTGAAACAATAATGGCAAATAATTTTAAGAAAGTTGGAACTTTCGGTATTTGGCTTAGTCACAATAGTGCTCTTGTAGACGGTGGTGTCAATACTACATTTCGCATAATTAGTACCCATATCTGTGAAGGTGAGGGTTATAACAATAGGAGTACCCGCTCGAATGAACGAGCAGCTAACCGATCAAGTGTTGATTGAGCGAGTTCAGAGTGGAGATAAGCAGGCATTTAACTTACTAGTGGTTAAGTATCAAAACAAAGTTTGTAATCTTATCTCTCGATACGTGAATAATTCCGGTGATGTACCTGATGTAGCACAAGAAGCTTTTATTAAAGCTTACCGCGCGATACCTAACTTTCGTGGCGAGAGTGCCTTCTATACATGGTTATACCGAATTGCCGTGAACACCGCTAAAAATCATATCGTTGCCCAAAGCCGTAGGCCGCCAGCAACCGATGTAGATGCAGAAGATGCAGAATATTACGAAACAGGCAGCGCGTTAAAAGAAATATCGAACCCTGAGAACTTAACGCTGTCTAAAGAATTGAAACAAGTTGTTTTTGGAGCGATTGAAGCGCTACCAGAAGACTTAAAAACTGCAATGACGTTGCGAGAGCTCGAAGGTTTGAGCTACGAAGAGATTGCAGAAGTAATGGATTGCCCTGTAGGAACCGTACGTTCGCGTATTTTCCGAGCTCGTGAAGCGGTGGAAAAGAAAATCAAACCTCTTTTGCAACGCTAGAACTTGTAATAATTATGGTGAAAATAATGGCTGATAAAGAAAAGCTTTCGGCACTCATGGATGGTGAAACGATCGATAAAGCTCTCATTGTAGATCTAGAATCTGATCAAGAAAGCATGGATACTTGGCAGAGTTACCATTTAATTGGTGATGTTATGCGTGGGGATTCGCCAGAAACTCCAGAGTGGAACATTGCTAATAGTGTAGCGGCAGCGCTTGAGAACGAGCCTGCACATGGTTCAATGTCGAACCTGCACCAAGTGAATGTTGAACCTACTGTTGCTCCAATTGAAGAGCAACCTAAACCTCAGCAAGCGAAGCGTCAGCTTCCGGCGTGGTTACAACAGTTTGGACAAGTTGCCGTGGCAGCGTGTGTTTCATTAGCCGTTGTATTAGGTGTTCAACAATATGGTGGTAGCGACCCTGCAGCACCAGAGCAGTTGCCTGTACTCCAGACGATTCCATTTGCCGGTTCTGCGGAACCAGTAAGTTTAACGCGTGACTCTGTTGAGAAACCAGCATCTGAAGCTAACTTGCAAGAGCAGCGCAAACGCGTTCATGCATTGTTAGAAGATTATGAGCTGCAGCTAAGATTAAACAGTGATGCATCGCCAATGCAAGATGCACATCTAGAATCGGACATTGAATGAAGAAAATCCTGGTCAGTGCACTGACACTGTTCAGCTTGATGTCTCCAACAGCCTTTGCAGAGGAAACCACTGCAAAGGCCTTGTTGCATCAAATGAACGAGGCCAGTCAGCATCTAAATTACGAACTCTCCTACATTTTGATAAAGAAGAGCAGTATTGAGCCTCTTGTTTATCGCCATGCGGTTAACGACGACCAACAACTTGCACACCTTGTTTATCTAAGCGGCCCTGTTCGTGAAGTCATTCGACGTGGCAACGAAGTTAGCTACATCGAGCCGGGTACAGAGCCATTTACGATTCAGTCAGGCAGCATGGTTGCGCCTGTTATTCCGATGATTAATCGAGATATCGAATCTCTGAATCAGTACTACGACTTTGTGAAAGTTGGTCGCTCTCGTGAAGCAGGTAGCACCACTCAAGTGCTGCGTGTCGTGCCGAAAGATGGCCTTCGCTACTCTTACGTGGTTTGGGTAGACGAAAAAACGAATCTTCCTTTGCGTGCCGACCTTTTGGATCGTGATGGCGAAGTGCTTGAACAGTACCGCACTATCTCTTACGTGGTGAACGATAAGATTGCTGAGGCTATGGGTGGCTTGAGCCAAGCTCAATTGCCGAAAGTTTTATCATTACCGGAAGGCTTAGTGAGTGAAACTAACTGGCAAGCGTCGTGGATTCCTGAAGGGTTTAAATCAAAAGAGCTTAGCCGCTATCAAATGGCTGCGACCGATAAAATGGTTGAAAGTCAGCTTTTCAGTGATGGACTGTTTAACTTTTCGGTTTATATCGCGGAAAAAGATGAGCATTCATTGAAAGGGCAGCTGGTGCGTCAAGGGCGTAGAACCTTGCACAGCTTAGTGATTGGCGATAAAGAGATCTCTGTGGTTGGTGACATTCCGCCGGCAACTGCAAAACGTATTGCTCAGTCAGTTACATTTAATAAATCGGTACAAGCGCAATGATGACCGCGCTGGCGACCGTTAGCTCGGTTGAACAAAAAGGTAAGCAATACTTTGTTCAATTGAGCTGCGAACAACAAACCAGTTGTAGCAGCTGTTCTTCTCAAAAAAACTGCGGTACGGGTATTGTGACCAAGGCTGTTGGCAATAAATCTTTGTTTTGGCAGCTTAAAACCAAAAGCTTAGTCAAAGCTGGACAAATCGTAGAAATTGGCTTTCCAGAAAAAAGCCTACTTCAGTCGGCGGCGATTGTTTATCTCATCCCACTTTTCATGTTGATGATTGGTGCTGGTTTTGGGCAACTCTTGTTACAACCCTTACTCCAGGGGGGCGAGGGCATTGTTATCTTAAGTGCAGCACTGTTTACTGCTGGTGGGATTGCCTTAGCGAAGCGGTTAGCCAAACCCATGGAAGACAAATCCAAGCAAGAAGTCGTCTTGATTCGAATCCTAGGTGAGTCTCTCGTCTAATTTATGATGCTTCTTGCCCTTAAATTGGGTAGAATCTGCCAACTTGATTGAAATGCCGCCACCAATGCTGACTGTAGATTGGACGCGTCGCGGCTTTCTTATTATCCCTATTCAAAGAGTTTAGTCACACCAAGCCTATGAAGCACATTCGTAATTTTTCGATTATCGCCCACATCGACCACGGTAAGTCGACCCTTTCTGACCGCTTAATCCAAGTTTGTGGAGGATTAAGTGAACGTGAGATGGCAGCTCAAGTCCTCGATTCTATGGATATAGAACGCGAGCGTGGTATTACAATTAAAGCGCAGAGTGTGACTTTAGATTACAAAGCTAAAGATGGTGAAACTTACCAACTTAACTTTATCGACACTCCTGGACACGTAGACTTCTCTTACGAAGTATCTCGTTCTCTAGCGGCTTGTGAAGGCGCACTACTTGTAGTGGATGCTGGCCAAGGTGTTGAAGCACAAACTCTAGCAAACTGTTACACAGCAATCGAAATGGAACTGGAAGTAGTGCCAATCTTGAACAAGATTGACCTACCAGCTGCTGAACCAGAACGTGTTGCTGAAGAAATCGAAGAGATCGTTGGCATCGATGCGATGGAAGCGACTCGCTGTTCTGCGAAAACAGGTTTGGGTGTTGATGATGTTCTAGAAAACATCGTGACGGCAATCCCGCCACCGGAAGGTGATCCTGAAGCGCCTCTACAAGCGTTGATCATTGACTCTTGGTTCGATAACTACCTTGGCGTAGTTTCTTTGGTTCGTATCAAAAACGGTAAGCTGAAGAAGAACGATAAGATCAAAGTAATGTCGACAGACCAAGTATGGGGTGTTGACCGTCTAGGTATCTTCACGCCTAAGCAAATCGATACTACAGAGCTAAATACTGGCGAAGTAGGTTGGGTTGTTTGTGGTATTAAAGACATCCTAGGTGCACCAGTTGGTGATACGTTGACGCTTGCAAAAGGCGGCAGCACTGAACGTCTACCTGGTTTCCAAAAAGTGAAGCCTCAGGTATACGCTGGTCTATTCCCTGTATCATCTGATGACTACGAAAACTTCCGTGACGCGTTAGGCAAATTAAGCCTGAACGATGCATCACTGTTCTTTGAACCAGAAAGTTCAGCAGCACTTGGTTTTGGTTTCCGTTGTGGCTTCTTAGGAATGCTTCACATGGAGATCATCCAAGAGCGTCTAGAGCGTGAATACGACCTAGACCTAATCACAACTGCTCCAACAGTAGTGTATGAAGTTGTAAAAACAGATAAAACGGTTCTTTACGTTGATAGCCCGGCTAAACTGCCAGCGGTTAATGACCTAGAAGAAATTCGTGAGCCAATTGCACGCTGTAATATTCTGGTACCTTCGGATTACCTAGGTAACGTAATCACACTGTGTGTTGAGAAGCGTGGCGTACAAGTAGACATGGTCTACCACGGTAACCAAGTTGCTGTGACGTACGATCTTCCTATGGCAGAAGTAGTTCTAGACTTCTTCGACCGTCTGAAGTCAACGTCTCGCGGCTATGCATCATTGGATTACAACTTCCAACGTTACGAGCCATCAAACATGGTACGTGTAGACGTACTGCTGAATGGCGAAACAGTTGATGCACTAGCTATCATTACGCACAAAGATATTGCTCAGTCTCGTGGTCGTCTACTGGTAGAGAAGATGAAAGAATTCATCCCTCGTCAGATGTTCGATATCGCGATTCAAGCAGCGATTGGTAACCACATCATTGCTCGTTCTACAGTGAAACAACTGCGTAAGAACGTAATCGCAAAATGTTACGGTGGTGATATCAGTCGTAAGAAGAAACTTCTTAAGAAACAAAAAGAAGGTAAGAAGCGTATGAAGCAGATCGGTAACGTTGAACTGCCTCAAGAAGCTTTCCTTGCAATCCTTCATGTTGGCAAAGATTAACTTTATCCAGCATTAAACGAATAATTGAAAGTGAAAGAGTCGCTCGCTACTCTTTCACTTTCGTTATTTTTAAAGAAATGAAATTTAAGGGATATCAATGGCTAATACATTTTCGCTTATCTTAGTGATCGTAACTCTAGTGACCGGCATTGTATGGGCGTTGGAAAAGTTTGTGTGGGCGAAGAAGCGCCAGCAAAAGCTTGCTGACGTTGAAGCACAATCGAATGGCCTAGACGCTGAAACTAGCGCAAAAGTTACGGCTCAACCTTGGTGGGTTGAGAACAGTGTGTCCATTTTCCCGGTAATTGCATTTGTTTTGGTTCTGCGTTCATTTATTTATGAACCGTTTCAAATCCCTTCTGGCTCGATGATGCCAACGCTTTTGGTTGGTGACTTCATCTTGGTAGAGAAGTACGCGTACGGTCTAAAAGACCCAGTATGGCGCACTCAACTGGTAGAAACGGGCAAGCCAGAGCGTGGTGATTCAATCGTATTTAAGTACCCACCTCAGCCTAACATCGACTACATCAAGCGTGTTGTTGGTATGCCAGGTGACACCATTCGCTACAGCAGTCGTAAAGAGATCTGCATTCAGGCGAAGGGTACAAGTAGCTGTGAACCAGTGAAACTAAGTAATGTTGAAGAGAGCCAATTTATTCAAGATGGTGTGCCTCTGATTCAGCTGAACGAACAGCTTGGAGACGTAGAACACCAGATTTTAGTTAACCCATTGCGCCGCGATCGTGTGCAAGCATATCAGCCTCGCAATGGTGTTAACGAATGGGTCGTTCCAGAAGGCCAGTACTTTGTGATGGGTGATAACCGTGACAACAGTGCCGATAGCCGTTACTGGGGCTTTGTCCCTGAAGCAAACCTTGTTGGTAAGGCCGTTGCTATTTGGATCAGCTTCGAATTCGAACGCGGTTCAGACAGTGTACTTCCAACATGGATTCCTACTGGTGTGCGTTTTAATCGCATCGGTGGGATTCATTAATCGATCACATAACACATCGAGAGAGCATGAATTCTCCAATTGATAAACTAGAGAGAAAGATTGGCTATCAGTTTAATGATGCCGATCTTATCCACTTGGCGCTGACTCACCGCAGCGCCGCAGGTAAACATAACGAACGTCTTGAGTTTCTGGGCGATTCAATTTTAAGTTTTGTTATCGCTGATGATCTTTACCACCGTTTTCCTAAGGTAAACGAAGGTGATATGAGCCGCATGCGCGCAACATTAGTACGTGGTCATACATTGGCAGAACTAGGTCGTGAATTCGAACTAGGAGATTACTTAAAATTAGGTCCAGGTGAGTTGAAGAGTGGCGGTTTCCGTCGTGATTCTATTCTAGCGGATGCGGTTGAAGCGGTCATCGGCGCTGTCTATTTAGATAGTGATACCGAGACGGTTCGCGGCATTATTTTAAGCTGGTACCAATCTCGCCTAGATGCTATTCAGCCTGGAGTATCTCAAAAAGATCCGAAAACTCGCCTACAAGAGTTTTTGCAAGGTCGAAGAAATCCTCTACCTGTCTACACAGTGACTAATATTAAAGGTGAAGCACACAACCAAGAGTTTACGGTTGAGTGTGAAGTGGCAGGTGTGGATAAACCTGTTATCGGTAAAGGCACTAGCCGCCGCAAGGCAGAACAAG
Organism: Vibrio sp. 10N.261.54.A5; assembly: GCF_041471145.1. Classification (NCBI taxonomy): domain Bacteria; kingdom Pseudomonadati; phylum Pseudomonadota; class Gammaproteobacteria; order Vibrionales; family Vibrionaceae; genus Vibrio; species Vibrio sp. 10N.261.54.A5. The sequence continues at coordinate 10,868 of NZ_JBFRNU010000012.1, forward strand.
CGGCTGCTGAAACAGCATTAGAGCAACTAAGCAATGTCTGATAACAACCAAGATTTCGATATCGATGCATTCTTTTCATCTGATAGCAAAAAAACAGGCCTACCGGAAAACCAACACTGTGGCTTCATCGCTATTGTCGGTCGCCCAAATGTAGGTAAGTCGACGCTTCTGAACCATATTCTGGGTCAGAAGATTTCTATTACATCACGTAAACCACAGACGACACGTCACCGTATTATGGGCGTTGAAACTGAGGGTGATTACCAAGCGATCTTTGTTGATACTCCTGGACTTCATATTGAAGAAAAGCGTGCCATCAACCGCTTGATGAACCGTGCGGCGAACAGCTCATTGAGTGATGTAAACCTAGTATTCTTCCTTGTCGATGGTACTCACTGGACTGACGACGATGAGATGGTTCTGAACAAACTGAAGAAGACTGACTTCCCAGTTGTACTTTGCATCAACAAAGTAGATAACGTTCAAGACCGTACTAACGTGATGCAGCACATGATGGAAGTATCTAAGAAGATGGACTTCATTGATGTAGTGCCAATCTCAGCGAAGCAAGGTAAAAATATTGATGTACTGCGTAAGCACGTACGTGAACATTTACCTAAAGCGACACACCACTTCCCTGAAGAATACGTGACTGATCGCTCGCAACGTTTTATGGCCTCTGAAATTATCCGTGAAAAGCTGATGCGCTTTACGGGTGACGAGCTACCTTACTCGGTAACGGTTGAAATCGAACGTTTCGATTACAACCCAGATAACGATGGCTTCCACATCAATGCACTGATTCTTGTTGAGCGTACAGGCCAGAAGAAAATGGTGATTGGTAAAGCGGGCGAGAAGATCAAAACGATTGGTCGTGAAGCGCGTATCGATATGGAAGAGCTATTCGGCCGTAAGGTTTACCTAGAGACTTGGGTCAAGGTTAAATCTGGCTGGGCTGATGATGAGCGTGCACTTCGCTCGTTAGGCTACATCGACGATCTATAATATATTGAACGTCACTTTCTGAGATTAAGAAAGTTGAACTGAAGATAAATCCAAGAGAGAGTGCGAACTCTCTCTTTTTGTATCTGTAATAAGGGTAAGTGATTGAGCGAAGGGTTACAGCGATGCTTTGTGTTGCACCGTCGACCATACAGTGAGTCGAGCCTGATCTTGGACGTCTTCAGCGAAGAGTTCGGTCGGGTGACGTTGATGTCTAAAGGCGCTCGCAGCAAGCGTTCCAATTTGAAAGGTGCATTACAACCTTTTACGCCGCTATTGCTTAAGTGGTCTGGTAATGGTTCGATGAAAACCTTACGCCAAGCTGAACCCATCAGCTTGGGGCTCCCTCTCGCCGGTATTAATCTGTATTCAGGCATGTACGTGAACGAGCTTATCGGTCGGGTATTGATGGCGGAAGTACCGATGCCTGCACTTTTTCACGACTATCTTCATGCTTTAACAGAGCTGGCGCATAATGATAATCCTGAGCCAGCACTGCGTCGCTTTGAGCTGGCTCTATTATCTGCTATGGGTTACGGCGTCGACTTTTTACACTGCGCGGGCACTGGCGAAGCGATTGATCCGAGCATGACTTATCGCTATCGAGAGCAGAAAGGTTTCATCGCTTCAGTACGTCGAGATAACCTGACTTTTATGGGCGATGAACTTATTGCAATCAGCGAACGTAGGTTTATCACTAAAGAGCAGTTAAAAGCGGCAAAACGCTTTACACGCATAGCCTTAAAGCCGTATCTTGGCGGCAAACCATTAAAAAGTAGAGAGCTATTTATGCCAACAATAGCCCTCTCCAGAGCACGGAGTATTGGAAAATGAGCTCAATCCTTTTAGGCGTTAATATCGACCATATTGCAACACTACGTAATGCACGTGGTACTAAATACCCAGATCCAGTACACGCAGCTGAAATCGCTGAACGTGCTGGTGCAGATGGCATTACTATTCACCTGCGTGAAGACCGTCGTCACATCGTTGATCGCGATGTGCGTATTCTGGCTGAAACACTTCAAACTCGCATGAACTTGGAGATGGCCGTAACGGACGAGATGGTTCAAATTGCACTCGATACTAATCCTGAGTTTGTTTGTCTGGTTCCTGAAAAACGTGAAGAGCTAACCACTGAAGGTGGCTTGGACGTAGTTGGTCAACTAGAGAAGATCAAAGCGGCGACACAAAAACTGTCTGCAGCAGGTATCAAGGTATCTCTGTTTATCGATGCTGACCGTGAGCAAATCGATGCTGCAAAAGCGTGTGGCGCACCGTTCATTGAACTGCACACGGGTCACTATGCTGATGCTAAGACAGAAGAAGATCAACAAGACGAGCTTAAGAAGATCGCAGCAGGCGCAAGCTATGCAGATGACTTAGGTATCACAGTCAATGCGGGTCATGGTCTGACTTACCACAACGTAGCACCGATTGCGGCACTTCCAGAGATCTACGAGCTGAACATCGGTCACTCGATCATGGGACGTGCAGTGTTTGATGGCTTAAACAAAGCCGTTGCAGACATGAAAGCAATCATGGAAACAGCACGTAACAACGCTTAGTTCGGCAAGTCGTCGGCACTAAGCGATGTACAGTTAATCATTAGACAGAAGTTAAGTAGTAGAGGAAACATGGCAGTTGTTGGATTAGGTACAGATATCGCAGAAATCGAACGTGTCGAGAAGGCGCTGTCGCGAAGTGGCGACGCTTTTGCTCAGCGTATTTTGACCGATTCTGAGTTTGAAGTATTCCAACAGTTGAAGCAAAAAGGCCGTTACCTTGCAAAACGTTTTGCTGCTAAAGAAGCTGCATCTAAGGCGTTAGGTACGGGGATTGCGCTGGGTGTTACCTTCCACGACTTTGAGATTTCAAACGATGAGCATGGTAAGCCAGTATTGAGCTTACACAAGAAAGCGCGTGAAATCGCAGAGGCGAATGGCACAACATCGATTCATCTGACTATCTCGGATGAGCGTCACTACGCTGTGGCAACGGTGTTACTCGAATCGTAAACAGATTATCGCGACTTTATATCTAGTGCTCTTGGCTCTAGACAGAAAAAAGCAGAGCTCATGAGCTCTGCTTTTTTATTGGCGGGTAAACCCTCTAAAGAATACTAGTGAGTAACAAGTACCCGCTAGGCCTTCGCCTGTTTCAAGTAGTGAATCGCGGTTGCTTGAACCTTATCTAATTCATCCTGAAGCTCGAAAAGCTCAGGTTCAATGTCTTCAACAGAAGTACCTGAACGCAGCTCTTTCTCTATTGTCGCACATACCGATTTTAGCCTTGGTACGCCGCTGTACGAGCTGCTGCCATGCATCTTGTGAATGATGTGTATCAGCTCTTCAACTGGATAGTCACTGTCTTCTATCGCTTTGTCTGCTGCCTCATACACCTCTGGAATAAAGTCGACGAGCATTTGCAGCATATCGCGTGCGAGGTCTTCTTTATTGGCGGCTTGTTTCATCGCAGCTTGCCAATCAATGATGATGTTTGTGTGCACGCTGGCTTCAGTTTCTGACACCGGACCGTTGTCGACTTCAGCAGAGACCGCTGGGTGGTCTGGATCTATTTTTTCGATGAGCTCAACCTCAGAGGTCGAGCTCCAATGAATCAGAACCTGCTGTAAAACATGCTCTTCAATAGGTTTGGTTAGGTAGTCATCCATGCCCGCTTCAAGCAGTCGATCTCGTTCGCCAATCATTGCATGTGCGGTCACGGCAATTACAGGTGTATTCGCATTGTTCGCCAGTTTTTTGATGTTCTGACAAGCGGTTACACCGTCCATCTGTGGCATTTGAATATCCATGAAGATGATATCAAATGGCGTCTCTGTCGCTTTGTCTATCGCCTGCTGACCACTGGTACAACTGATGACGGTTTCTACACGCTCTTTAAGCAGCGCGGTAATCAACTTAAGGTTGGCTGGGTTGTCGTCTACTGCCATCACAGTAAGCGGTAACTTCTCTTCAGAATGCGTTTCAATCGCTGGTGCAATCAAGGTAGGTGCCTGATTCGATACCAGAGTTTGCAGCAACTTCTTACGAGAAAGAGGCTTGGTGATGCACTGAACATCGACCTCTTTCATTAGTTGCTCACCCAACGCTAGCTCGGTACTTGGTGTACCAATAATCACGTTTTGAGCAATCTTCTTCGCACCGATCGCCCAACCACTCACAGTATCAAATTGATACTCTTGGTTGGCGGCTAGGTTAAGCAGAACGTAGTCATACGAGGTCGTCTCATCTGGCATCACCGAACGATACGTTACCACTAAGCCTTCTTGGGTTAGGATTTGCTGAGTAATCGATGCCGCTTGCATGTTTGGCTCGATAAGCAGCAGTTGTTTGTCTTGCAGACACTGCGTCTCAATCAGCTCTGTCATCGGCATATCAGTCGTTGATAGTCTCAAGGTGAACCAGAAGGTAGAGCCTTGGTGAAGACGACTGGTTAGGCTGATCTCTCCGCCCATTTGGCTGACCAGTTTTTGGGTGATAACCAGACCTAAGCCTGTACCGCCGTAACGACGAGAGATACTTGCATCGGCTTGGCTGAAAGCTTGGAAAAGCTGAGCTTGTTGACGCTCAGAAATACCAATACCCGTATCGCGAACCATGAATTGCAGCTCGATGTTGTCTTCACTTTGTGAGCGAAGCTCAACGCTGATATCAATGTTGCCGCGTTCGGTAAACTTGATTGAGTTACCAACAAGGTTGGTTAGGATCTGCTGAATACGCAGTGGATCGCCCACCACACCTGGCGGTACTTTAGGGTCGATCTTCAGTGTCAGTTCTAGGCCTTTCTCATGAGCGTTGGTTGCTTGAAGGTTTACTACCTCTTCAAGGCTGGCTTGGAATTCAAATGGGATGTTCTCTAGGGCTAATTTACCGGCTTCAAGTTTCGAGAAGTCCAAGATATCGTTGATGATGCTAAGCAGGTTGTTTGCCGAGCGTTCAATGGTTTGTAGGTAATCGGTTTGACTGTTCGATAGGTGAGTCTTGAGCATTTGACGAGTAAAGCCAATCACACCGTTCAGCGGCGTTCTCAATTCGTGAGACATATTCGCTAAGAACTCAGACTTAACACGAGCCGCTTCTTGAGCGCGTTTCTTCGCGATGTCTAACTCAACGTTTTGAATCTCTAGCTGTTCAAGAGTTTCACGCAAATCTGATGTGGCCTGGTCGATACTGTGCTGCATCTCGACGTGATACTCTGATAGCGATACCGCCATCGCATTGATACCGTTTTTCAGCGAGTCTAGCTCACCATGCATCTTACCTTCGATACGCACATCTAGGTGACCTCGACGAATTCGGTCGACCATGTTTTTCATGTGTGTGATCGGTTGAGTGACATCGTGCATTAAGCGGAACGCAAACACGCCCGATAAACCAAGCCCGAGAATCAACACTAAGAATGCAGAGAACACTTCTTGATATTGCTGCAATCGAAGTGATGAAAGATCTAATTCAATCGCAATGTAGCCGATCGCTTGATTAGCTTGAGACTGACCGTTGGCTGAATTGATGTACTGGCCTTCGGCGATGATAGGTGTCCGCAGAATCAGCGTATTATCGAGAAGGTTCGATGAGCTTAAATGCGGGATCGGTTTATCTTTGGGGTAGGTCAGGCTTTCAAAATCGGGGTGGAAGTTTGAGGTTACAAACAACTCATGACGCTCATCAAACACCGCGATACTGCGCACTAGCTTAGAATTCTTTCGATGCGCATAGCTAATAAGCTGACGAACAGACTCTCGACTTTCGAGCTTCATGCCTGATTCACTCGTAATCGCAAGTGGCTCAATGATGCTAGTACCAGTGTTAACCACTTGACCTTCAAGGTCTTGATAGCGGTTAAATGAGAAAAATGCACTCAATAGCAACCCAATAATCAAGGTTGGAGCTAGAGTTAAGGTAATTACACGGGCTCTTAAGCCATATCTGGTCATGTTCTTTAATTACATCGAGGTCTGGATATGGGAAAATAACGCACACAATGGCGGTTAAGTGAACGGTAAGCTTAATCAAAGCCGTGACGTTCGACAATGATTCCAAGACATAATAGTGAGTCCTGGATACCAATTACTTATTAAAAGATACATTAGGCACAAGCAATGGCACGTTTTTTCCAACCAAAAAAGAAAACTCAACTCGAGACCAAGCATCAATCGGTTTTGGTTGAACGAATGGATCACAATGGCGCTGGCATCGCTTATCAAAAGAATAAACCGGTTTTCATTGATGGCGCATTGCCCGGTGAGCAGGTGGTTATTCAACTTACTGAGAGCAAAAGTAAGTTTTCGCGAGCTAAACTCATCAAGTTATTGAAGCCGAGCGAGCAGCGTTTAAAGCCGTTTTGTAAGCACTTTAATCAGTGTGGTGGCTGTCACCTTCAACACCTAGGTTACTCTTCTCAGGTTGAGCATAAATCGCAATCTCTGACGCACCTGATGAGCCAATACCAAACGGCGAACACTGAAGTTGCACAACCTATTGTCGGTGATGAAACCGGTTATCGACGTCGCGCACGTATCAGCCTATTTGTTGATAAGAAGACACAACAGCTTCAATTCGGTTTCCGTAAGAAGCAGAGTAAGCAGATTGAAAACATCACCGACTGTGCCGTGCTTGATCCTCGCCTTAATGTGTTGCTGCCAAAACTGAAAAATTTACTGAACACTTTCAACAGCCTTACGTCTTTAGGACACGTTGAATTGGTGTTGGGCGATACTGGCCCTGTTATGGTTCTACGTCACCTTAAGCCTTTAGTTGAAAAAGATGAGCAAGCGCTGATTGCGTTAGCAAAAGAAGAAGGCGCTACGCTGTACTCGATGCCTGAAACCGATAAGTTGGCCCGTCTGGTTGGTGATGCGCCTAGCTACAGCGAAACTGGCGTGACGTTACCGTTTGAGCCAAACCACTTTATCCAAGTAAACCAGAAAGTGAATCAGCAGATGGTGGCTCAAGCGATTGAGTGGCTAGAACCTCAAGCGGATGAGCGAGTGCTAGACCTGTTTTGTGGTCTCGGTAACTTTAGTCTGCCTATCGCGCAACAATCGGCGTTTGTGGTTGGTGTAGAAGGCGTTGATGAAATGGTTCAGCAAGCCGCATCTAATGCAGCGTTAAACCAGTTAAGCAATACGGAATTTTACCAAGCTAACCTTGAAGAAGAGTTATCTTCACAGCCTTGGGCAAAAGAGAAATTCGATAAAGTATTGCTTGACCCGGCACGTGCGGGAGCGAGTGGGATCGTTGATCAAATTTCAGCGTTAGGAGCGAAGCGTGTGGTTTATGTTTCGTGTAATCCTGCTACTCTAGCTAGAGATTCTGAGAGCTTAGAAAAACAAGGCTATCAATTAGCCAAACTGGGTATGTTGGACATGTTCCCACACACCAGTCATCTAGAATCGATGGCTCTCTTTATCAAGGCTTAGAGGCCCTTAAACAAGGCTTCAAATGAATCACAAAGGCGCAGGGAAGCCTGCGCTGATATCAATATGGTCGAACTAACTTGGAACCAGTTAGTCATATTGAATTGGGTATAAAACATAATAACTAGGAAGGCATGATGGTTGCGGTACGAAGCGCACATTTAAACCCAAGCGAACAGTTTGAGCTAGAAAGTTGGATTGCGTCATTGAATCAAGACGCAAAAACCTCGAATAAACTGATTAAAGTTTATCGTCACTGTGAAGAACTTTTAAAAGATCACGAGCAAGCATCGCTCTTGCTTTGGCGTGGCCGTGAGATGATCGAAATCTTGGTCACCTTGTCTATGGACCGTGCCACTTTAATTGCTGCACAACTTTTCCCCGTCGTCTCAAGCGGCGTTTTTGAGCGCGAAGCGTTTGAAGAAAGCTACGGTAAAGAAACCGTAAAGTTGATCGATGGCGTTGAAGAAATGGCGGCCTTAGGCCAGTTAAACGTGACCCTTGAAGGCAGTGCTGCCTCGGGTCAAGTTGATAACGTTCGACGCATGCTACTGGCTATGGTCGATGATTTCCGCTGCGTAGTCATCAAACTCGCTGAACGAATCTGTAACCTTATCGAGGTAAAAAAAGCGCCTGATGCTGTGCGTCGCGCGGCCGCAAAAGAGTGTTCTAACATCTATGCCCCACTGGCAAACCGTTTAGGTATCGGCCAACTTAAGTGGGAAATCGAAGATTACGCATTCCGCTACCAACAACCAGATACCTACAAGCAGATTGCAAAACAGCTGTCTGAGCGTCGTATCGTTCGTGAACAATACATCACAGATTTCGTTGATGATTTAACCGCAGAAATGCAGCGTTCAAACATCAATGCTGAAGTGAGTGGCCGACCAAAACACATCTACAGTATCTGGCGCAAAATGCAGAAGAAAGGCTTAGCCTTCGATGAGCTTTTTGACGTACGAGCAGTACGTATTATCGCTGACCAGCTGCAAGACTGTTACGCCGGCCTTGGGGTGGTACACACTAAATACAAGCACCTCCCGAGCGAATTTGATGACTATGTGGCGAACCCTAAGCCAAATGGTTACCAGTCGATTCATACCGTAGTACTTGGCCCTGAAGGCAAGACCATTGAGATTCAGATCCGTACTAAGCAAATGCACGAAGACTCTGAGCTTGGTGTGGCGGCGCACTGGAAGTACAAAGAAGGAGCTTCAAGCGGCCGTAGTGGCTACGATGAGAAAATCACTTGGTTGCGTAAACTTATCGACTGGCAAGAAGAGATGTCGGACTCTGGCGAGATGCTGGATGAGGTACGTAGCCAAGTCTTCGATGACCGTGTATACGCATTTACTCCACGTGGTGACGTGGTCGACTTACCAATGGGCGCAACCCCGTTGGATTTCGCCTACCACATCCACTCGATGGTCGGACACCGCTGTATCGGTGCCAAAGTAGCGGGGCGTATCGTACCGTTCACTCATAAACTATCGATGGGCGATCAAGTTGAGATCATCACGCAGAAAGAGCCGAACCCATCTCGTGACTGGTTAAATCCAACCACAGGTTTTGTTCATTCTGGTCGAGCTCGAGCGAAAATCAACGCTTGGTTCCGCGCACAAAGCCGTGAGAAAAACCTAGAAGCGGGTCGTGATATCCTGGAAGTTGAGCTAGCGAAAGTAGGCGCAACCCTAAAAGATGCTGATCAATACGCACTAAAACGCTTTAACGTGAATACGCCAGACGAACTCTATGCAGGTATTGGTAGTGGCGACTTGCGTATTAACCAAGTGGTTAATCACATCAATGCGCTAGTGAATAAGCCAACGGCGGAAGAAGAAGACAAGAAAGCGCTAGAGAAACTGCTTGAGTCGGAAAACAAGCCGGCACAACAGAGTCGTCCGAAGAAAGATGCGGTAGTGGTTGAGGGCGTTGATAACCTAATGACGCACCTAGCGCGTTGCTGTCAGCCAATCCCAGGTGATGTGATTAAAGGTTACATCACTCAAGGTCGTGGTATCTCAGTGCACCGCGCTGACTGTGAACAGCTAGGCGAGCTAAGCGTGCATGCGCCAGAACGTATCATTGATACCGTTTGGGGTAATGGCTTTGTCGGCTCATACATTCTAACGCTGCGTGTTGAAGCGCTAGAACGTAATGGCTTGTTGAAAGACATCACCTCACTGTTCTCGAACGAGAAGATCAGTGTGACGACAATGAAGAGCCGCATCGACTACAAGCGTCAGCTATCGGTAATGGATTTCGATTTGGAAGTGACCAATATTGAGATTCTGAGCCGAGTGACAAGTCGAGTCGAGCAGATCAAAGATGTAATGAGCGTTAAGAGACTTGGATGATCCTTTTGTGTCATTTATGTCATTCCCTACAGTGAGGGACGAACGTGATAGGGAATCTCGCCAAGCGGTTTGAGATCCCCAACTCGCTCATACTTCACTCTTGGAGATGACGAAAAATAGAAAGGTGAGTGGTTTTGGCTGCTCACCTTTTTTAGTTTTAAGAAAAGAATTAGATTAAAACAATCAAACAGAATAATAGGAAAGCACCATGAGCCACCCGATTGAACAACTAGAACAAATTATGACTAAGCTGCGCGATCCAGAAGGTGGCTGTCCTTGGGATTTAAAACAAAATTTTGAAACAATTGTCCCGCATACTATCGAAGAGACGTACGAAGTGGTGGATGCGATTCACAACAAAGATTGGCCGAACCTACAAGAAGAGTTGGGTGACTTGTTGTTTCAGGTGATCTTCTATAGCCAGTTAGCGAAAGAACAGGGGTTGTTTGAGTTCTCTGATGTGGTTGATGGCATTAACGAAAAGCTAACACGCCGCCATCCGCATGTGTTTTCTGATACCGAGTTTGCGAGCGATGAAGAAATTAATGCCAACTGGGAAGCTGAAAAAGCCAAAGAAAAAGCTCAGGCAGGCAAAACTCAAGAAAGTATTCTAGACTCAATACCAAACTCTCTACCTGCGCTTTCACGTGCTACAAAGATTCAAAAACAGGTAGCGAAATATGGCTTTGATTGGGACTCTATTGGCCCAGTGGCTAATAAGGTTTTAGAGGAAGTCGATGAGGTGCTGGAAGAGGCACTTCAAGTGACGCCAAATGAAGATTTGGTTGAAGAAGAGTTGGGAGACTTGCTGTTTGCGACGGTCAATTTGGTACGACATTTAGGTAAAAACCCAGAATCGGCACTCAATAAAGCCAATCTCAAGTTTTCGCGTCGCTTTAAAGGGGTGGAACAAAAAGTTCGTCAGCAAGATAAAAATTTGACTGACTTTTCACTACAACAGCTTGATTCCATGTGGGATGAAGTCAAAGTGGCGGAGAAAAGATAACCAAAGCTTTTATCATGAATTGATTTGAAGCAAAAAATAAAAAATAGCAGTGTGATAGATTTCACGTTGTGGCGATAAGGGGCTTCTGGTATATTTTCATCCCGTCCAGAAGTAGTCCATTTCCCTCATTCAACCAATTTCAGGTTAAACATGACGACAAATTACATTTTTGTTACTGGCGGGGTTGTATCCTCTCTAGGTAAAGGTATTGCTGCAGCATCTCTTGCAGCTATTTTAGAAGCTCGTGGTCTTAAAGTGACCATGATGAAGCTTGACCCTTACATCAACGTTGATCCAGGCACTATGAGCCCGACTCAGCACGGTGAAGTGTTCGTTACGGAAGATGGCGCTGAAACAGACCTTGACCTTGGTCACTATGAGCGATTCATTCGCACCAAGATGACTAAGCGTAACAACTTCACTGCAGGTCGTGTTTACTCAGACGTACTAGCAAAAGAGCGTCGCGGTGATTACCTAGGTGCAACTATTCAGGTTATCCCACACATCACTAACTCTATCAAAGAGCGTGTAATTTCTGGCGCAGCTGGCCACGATATCGCGATCGTTGAAGTTGGTGGTACGGTTGGTGATATCGAATCTCTACCATTCATGGAAGCGATTCGTCAGCTAGCAGTAGAACTAGGCCGTGAACGCGCAATGTTCATGCACCTTACTCTAGTGCCATACCTAGCAGCTGCGGGCGAAGTGAAAACTAAGCCAACGCAACACTCTGTAAAAGAGCTACTGTCTATTGGTATTCAGCCAGACATCCTAGTTTGTCGTTCAGACCGCAACATTCCTTCGAACGAGCGTAAGAAAATTGCTCTGTTCTGTAATGTGCAAGAAAATGCAGTTATTTCTATGCGCGATGTTGACTCTATCTACAAGATCCCTCAGCTTATTAAAGCTCAAGGTACTGATGAACTTGTATGTAAGCGTTTCGGCATCACAGCTCCAGAAGCAGACCTGTCTGAATGGGAACAAGTAATTTACGAAGAAGCTAACCCAACGGGTGAAGTGACGATTGGTATGGTTGGTAAGTACATTGAACTACCAGACGCATACAAATCAGTAAATGAAGCGCTAAAACACGCGGGCTTGAAAAATCGCCTAAGCGTTAATATTAAATACGTAGATTCACAAGACGTTGAGTCTCGTGGCGTAGAAGTTTTAGAAGGCCTAGATGCAATCCTAGTTCCTGGTGGTTTTGGTGATCGTGGTGTTGAAGGTAAGATTCTTGCTGCTCAATACGCTCGTGAAAACAAAGTACCGTACTTAGGTATCTGTCTAGGTATGCAAGTAGCGCTTATCGAGTACGCTCGTAACGTTGCGAAAATGGAAGGGGCACACTCTTCTGAATTCTGTACTGAAACTAAGTACCCAGTTGTTGGTCTTATCACTGAGTGGACTGATGGCGAAGGTAAAGTTGAAGAGCGTACAGAAACATCTGACCTTGGCGGCACAATGCGTCTTGGTTCACAGCTTTGTCACCTAGCGAAAGGGACGAAAGCTTACGAATTATACGGTAGCGCGACGATCCATGAACGTCACCGTCACCGTTACGAAGTGAACAACAATCTTCGTCCACAAATCGAAAAAGCGGGCCTAAAAGTATCGGGTCTATCTGCGGACAAGAAACTGGTTGAAGTTATTGAGAACCCGAACCACCCATGGTTCGTTGCTGCTCAATTCCACCCAGAGTTCACTTCAACACCTCGCGATGGTCACCCATTGTTTGCAGGTTTCGTTAAAGCGGCTGGTGAGTTCCAGCGCGGCGAGTTAGAGAAGTAAAAAGGAATACAGGTAGCTGCGTAAGTTGTGCTGCTACCTTTAAATTTGACATTTATATATTCAACGAGAAGGAAACATTCAATGTCTAAGATCGTTAAAGTTCTAGGTCGTGAAATCATCGATTCACGTGGTAACCCAACTGTAGAAGCTGAAGTACACCTAGAAGGCGGTTTCGTAGGTATGGCTGCTGCTCCATCTGGCGCATCTACTGGTTCTCGCGAAGCTCTTGAGCTACGTGACGGCGACAAATCACGTTTCCTAGGTAAAGGTGTTCTTAAAGCTATTGAAGCTGTAAACGGCCCAATCGCTGAAGCTCTAGTTGGTACTGACGCTAAAGCACAAGCTGACGTTGACCAAATCATGCTTGACCTAGACGGTACTGATAACAAGTCTAAGTTCGGCGCGAACGCTATCCTAGCTGTATCTCTAGCTAACGCAAAAGCTGCTGCTGCTGCGAAAGGCATGCCTCTATACGAGCACATCGCTGAGCTAAACGGTACTGCTGGTCAGTTCTCTATGCCTCTACCAATGATGAACATCATCAACGGTGGTGAGCACGCAGATAACAACGTTGACATCCAAGAGTTCATGATCCAACCAGTTGGCGCTAAAACTCTTAAAGAAGGTCTACGTATCGGCGCTGAAGTATTCCACAACCTAGCTAAAGTTCTTAAGTCTAAAGGCTACAGCACTGCAGTTGGTGATGAAGGTGGTTTCGCTCCTAACCTTAAGTCTAACGCTGAAGCTCTAGAAGTTATCGCAGAAGCTGTTGCAGCTGCTGGTTACGAACTAGGTAAAGACGTTACTCTTGCTATGGACTGTGCAGCATCTGAGTTCTTCGACAAAGAAGCTGGCATCTACAACATGAAGGGCGAAGGTAAAACTTTCACTTCTGAAGAGTTCAACCACTACCTAGCTGAGCTAGCGAACAACTTCCCAATCGTTTCTATCGAAGACGGTCTTGACGAGTCAGATTGGGATGGCTTCAAGCACCAAACTGAACTTCTAGGCGACAAGCTTCAAATCGTTGGTGACGATCTGTTCGTTACAAACACTAAGATTCTTGCTGAAGGTATCGAGAAAGGCGTAGCTAACTCTATCCTTATCAAGTTCAACCAAATCGGTTCTCTAACAGAGACTCTAGCTGCTATCAAGATGGCTAAAGACGCTGGCTACACTGCAGTAATCTCTCACCGTTCTGGCGAAACTGAAGATGCAACTATCGCTGATCTAGCGGTAGGTACAGCTGCAGGTCAAATCAAAACTGGTTCTATGAGCCGTTCTGACCGTGTTGCTAAGTACAACCAACTTATCCGTATCGAAGAAGCTCTAGGTTCTAAAGCTCCTTACAACGGTCTTAAAGAAGTTAAAGGTCAATAATTCGTCCTATTTGGCACTGTAGCTGCGTTAACTGCAGAAGATTCACTAAGTCACATAGGAAACTATGCTCCATAGCTGAATCTTCTTTGTTGCCTTGCTACAGCACCAACTAGTTAGAATTATGCACTAATACTTTTGAATGCCTCGCTTATGCGGGGCATTTTTTTGTCTGTAGAAAACTGAATGAAAGAAGCTCTAGGCTCTAAAGCTCCTCCTTGTCACATATAAAGTTCGTCATTCCCTAGACTGACGAAGGAAGGAGTAGGGAATCTCATTGTTTTCCTGACAATGACTCCCCGACTTATTGATTCCCTGACACCACATATCTCGCACCAATAAGCTCATTATGGTATATATGTGCCTTATTCTAGTTCCTTCTTTTTCAACCGGCGAAAGGTGTTATGCGAATTTTTGCTTTAGTACTGCTCATAGTGTTTGGCTGGCTACAACACACACTGTGGCTCGGTAAAAATGGTATCTCTGATTACTACGGTGTGAACAACGAAATCCAAGTTCAACAGCAAGTAAATGAAAAGCTGCATATTCGAAATGCAGAAATGTTTGCTGAAATTGACGATCTACGCCAAGGCTTAGACGCGATAGAAGAACGCGCACGTCATGAACTTGGAATGGTCAAAGAAGGTGAAACGTTTTATCGCATCATTGGTGAGGAATCCCATTAATGTCGACTCAACTTCAAAGCGTGATTGCCGTTGTACCTGCGGCGGGCGTCGGTAGCCGAATGAAGGCAGACCGCCCTAAGCAATATCTCAAGATTCACGACAAAACAATTTTAGAGCACACCATTGAGAAATTACTGTCTCACCCACAAGTCGCTCAAATTGTCGTTGCGATCAGCGATGATGACCCATACTACCCTGATCTAGCACTCAACCTGAACCCGCAAGTGATCAGAGTGTCAGGCGGAAGCGAGCGAGCGGACTCTGTACTCTCTGCGCTAAACTATATCGCTGAGCAGCAGCTTAGTGATTGGGTAATGGTTCACGATGCGGCAAGGCCGTGTGTTCAGCTAAGTGATATCGACAAGCTAATTTCCGGCGCGATGAGCCATGATGTGGGCGCTATTTTAGCGGCTCCAGTTCGTGACACGATGAAGCGCGGTGCCCAAGGGCAGATCGAGCATACCGTTGAGCGTGCCGATTTATGGCATGCACTTACGCCGCAAATGTTCAGAGCAAAGCCTCTGTGGAAGGCATTAAGTGAGGCGTTGCAACAAGGCGCTTCAATTACTGACGAAGCCTCAGCCTTTGAATGGAAAGGTTTATCGCCCGCTTTAGTGGCGGGGCGTTCAGATAATTTTAAGATTACTCAGCCTGAAGATTTAGCGCTTGCTGAGTTCTATTTAAGTCAGAATAAGGAATAATGATGATTCGTATTGGCCATGGCTTTGATGTACATAAGTTTGGTGGTGAAGGCCCGGTAATTATTGGTGGTGTAAGCATCCCTTACGAGCAAGGTCTTATTGCACACTCAGACGGTGATGTTGCCCTTCATGCGTTGTGTGACGCTCTATTGGGTGCGATTGCTGCGGGTGATATTGGTCGTCATTTCCCTGATACCGATGACGAATGGAAAGGTGCGGATAGCCGTGAGCTACTGAAAGATGTTTACCGTCGAGTAAAAGAACAAGGTTACGTGATTGGTAATGCCGATATTACTATCATGGCGCAAGCTCCAAAGATGGCGCCTCATATAGACTCTATGTGCCAAGCTATTGCTCAAGACCTAGAAACCAGCATTAGCAATGTGAATGTAAAAGCGACGACCACTGAGCGTTTAGGTTTTACAGGTCGCAAAGAGGGCATCGCATGTGAAGCGGTGGTCCTAATTACTAAAAGTGCGTAAGCACCAACACGAAAAGAACAGCATGTCAGATATTTTATCTTCATTGGCTTATCTAAACGGTAAACCAACTGCGAAAGCAAAACTAAAAGCAAAAGCCGAACACTTTGTCGTTAATGAAGACTTGGGTTTTGAGTTTGCTGGTGAAGGCGAGCACCTAATGGTTCGTATTCGTAAAACTGGTGAAAACACGAGCTTCGTAGCAAACGAGCTGGCTAAAGCTTGCGGTGTTAAGTCGAAAGACGTGAGCTGGGCGGGTTTGAAAGACCGCCACGCTGTGACAGAACAGTGGTTGAGCGTTCACCTACCGAAAGGTGAGCCTGACTTTTCAGGGTTCTTAGCACAATACCCAAGCATTGAAATCTTAGCGACAGCGCGACACAACAAAAAGTTACGTCCAGGCGATTTAGTTGGCAACCAATTTGAGTTGACCTTGTCTGAAGTAACGGATTGCGATGATGTGGTCAAGCGTTTGGAAAAAGTCGCTCAAGTGGGCGTGCCAAACTACTTTGGTGCTCAGCGTTTTGGCAATGAAGGTAACAACCTATCTGAAGCTCGTCGTTGGGGCCGCGATAACGTTCGTACTCGTAACCAGAATAAGCGCAGCTTGTACCTTTCTGCTGCTCGTTCGTGGATTTACAACCTGATCCTTTCAGACCGTATTGAGCAAGATGCGTTTGCATCAGCATTGGTTGGCGATATCGTGGTGAAAGACGGTGCTCAACTGGCAGTAACAGCAGACAACATTGAAGCTGTAAACCAAGACATTGCGAACGGTTCTGCTTTGATAACTGTTGCTTTGGCTGGCGATAATGCCTTACCAACGATTGATGAGTCTCAAGCTCTAGAACAGAAACACCTTGATGCTGAACCGGATCTAATGGCTCTGATTCGTGGTAACCGTATGCGTCATGATCGCCGTGAAGCGTCACTGAAACCAACAGACTTAACTTGGGAAGTGAACGAAGATAATGTCACGCTTAAGTTCTCTCTTGATGCGGGTTGTTTCGCAACAGCGATCGTTCGCGAATTGGTTGAAGAAGTACACGTAGAGAGAACCTACGAGCAATAACGATTCTGCTTGGAGCTGAGTCACTTGATATTGGAATTTAAGTGACTTGGCTTAGCATGGGAACAAAAGAAAGGATACAAGATGAAGATTTTACTCAGCAATGATGATGGTGTGCACGCTCAAGGTATTCATGAGCTGGCAAATGAGCTACGTGATCTTGCTGACGTTATCATTGTTGCCCCTGACCGTAATCGCTCGGGTGCGTCAAATTCATTAACTTTAGAACAGCCTCTGCGTGTTCAAGAGATTACTGAAAATACCTATTCGGTACAAGGAACACCGACCGACTGTGTGCATTTTGCGTTAAACGAACTGCTAAAGAATGACATGCCTGATCTGGTATTAACGGGCATTAATCACGGTGCTAACCTGGGTGATGACGTGCTTTATTCCGGCACGGTGGCTGCAGCAATGGAAGGGCATTTTCTAGGCGTTCAATCGGTAGCGTTTTCTCTGGTGGGAAAAAAACATTTTAAGACAGCGGCAGCGATTGCTCGTCGTATTGTCGAACAACATTTAGCAAACCCAATCCCGACCAACCGCTTGTTGAACGTAAACGTTCCTGATTTAGCCTTAGAACAATTGTCTGGTACTCAGGTGACGCGCTTAGGTGCTCGTCATCACGCTGAAGATATGATCAAGCAAAAAGACCCGCGTGGTCACGATATCTATTGGCTTGGCCCTCCGGGTAAAGAGCAAGATGCCGGTGAAGGTACCGATTTTTACGCGATTGAGCATGGCTTTGTGTCGGTAACACCGTTGCAGGTTGATCTGACGGCGCATGAGTCGTTGGGTGCGATGGCAACATGGTTAGGGGAGAAGTAAGTGAGTAATCCGCAAGCTGAGCGTTTAATTACTTTCCTGATTGAAAATGGTATTCAGGATCAAAAGGTTCTTGATGCGATTTACCAACTGCCGAGAGAGAGCTTTTTATCACAGGCGATGTATCACCAAGCCTATGATAATAATGCGCTGCCTATCGGTCAGGGTCAGACAATCTCACAGCCATACATTGTTGCTAAAATGACAGAGCTACTTGAATTACAACAAGATAGCCGTGTCTTGGAGATCGGAACGGGTTCTGGTTACCAAACTGCGGTATTGGCTCAACTTGTTGATCATGTGTATTCGGTTGAAAGAATAAAGTCGCTACAATGGGATGCCAAGCGTAGGTTGAAGCAACTCGATTTCTACAATATCTCAACTAAGCACGGTGATGGTTGGCAAGGTTGGTCTTCAAAAGCCCCTTTTGATGCGATTATTGTCACCGCCGCTGCAGAGTCGATTCCTCAAGCGCTTCTGCAACAGCTGAAAGATGGCGGTCGTTTACTGATTCCAGTCGGTGATGACGAACAGCAACTATTGAAGATCGTTCGACACGGCGATGAGTTTTTATCGAGTGTTATCGAGATGGTGAGATTTGTACCTCTTGTTCCTGGTGAGCTAGCTTAATAAAAGACTAATGGTGTAGGTGGATAGAGAGTCGATGCGTTCGAAGTTGTTAAAAGGAAGTACTTTACTGCTTAGCTGTGCCCTTGTTGGGTGTGCAGCGAATTCGCCTGCGCCGGTTTCAAGCCTTAACAAGAATTACTCATCGATTGATCGTGGTAGTTATCGCGGTAGTTACTATGAAGTGAAAAAAGGCGATACGCTTTATTTCATCGCTTATGTGACCAATAAAGACGTCAATGACCTCGTTAGCTACAACAAATTGTCTGCGCCTTATACTATTCACCCAGGGCAGAAGCTTAAGTTGTGGCGTCCTAGTTACAATGCGCCAGCGTATGGTAAGTCAACGGTAGCGGTAGCAGCTGTTGCTGCGCCTGTCGCGGCATCGACAACGTCATCTGCGGCAAATAAACCTAAATCCACATCGCAATCGAGCAAAAACTCTAAACCAGCTCCAGCTCAAACTACCACCAAAGTGGCGAAAAAAGATCCACCAAAGAAGGTTGAACAATCCAAATCAAAGGAGTATGTTGGTTCTAAAGGTAAACAGAATGTTACACCGTCCACCAAACCAACAAGTGATAAAGTATCCAAATGGTTATGGCCAACTAAAGGGAGAGTAATCAAGAATTTCTCTGTAGGCGAACAAGGAAATAAAGGCATAGACATAGCAGGACAGCGAGGTCAGCCAATAGTATCTACTGCAGGGGGAACGGTTGTTTATTCGGGTAATGCACTGCGAGGCTACGGCAATCTAGTGATTGTGAAGCACAATGATAATTACTTAAGTGCATACGCGCATAACGACCGACTATTAGTATCTGAAGGGCAAAGTGTGAAACCAGGGCAGAAGATTGCAACAATGGGAAGCTCTGGAGCCAGCAGTGTTAGGCTGCACTTTGAGATTCGTTACCAAGGTAAATCAGTTAATCCAAAACGATATTTGCCTTAAATACAATATGAACGATTAACGTATTGTATTGAGTGACATAGTCATTTAGCGACATATGAAGTTGTAATGTCATGCTAATTTCGCCAGGGGGAGGCGTTATGAGTATAAGCAATGCAGTAACCAAAGAAGAGTTCGATCTTGACCAAGCAACCACGGAACCGGAAGCTCTTGGAAAAGCAAAACGAACAGTCACTAAGAAAACCGAAGCGAAAGAAGAAGTTGAAGTTACGTCTAAAAGCTTAGATGCCACTCAACTGTATCTAGGCGAAATCGGTTTCTCACCACTACTAACCGCAGAAGAAGAAGTGCTTTACGCACGTCGAGCTCTACGCGGTGATGAAGCAGCACGTAAACGCATGATCGAAAGTAACCTGCGTTTGGTGGTAAAAATTTCTCGTCGTTATAGCAACCGTGGTTTGGCACTTCTCGATCTAATCGAAGAAGGCAACCTAGGTTTGATTCGCGCCGTAGAGAAATTTGACCCAGAGCGAGGCTTCCGCTTTTCAACTTACGCAACATGGTGGATTCGTCAAACCATTGAACGTGCGTTGATGAATCAGACTCGCACTATCCGTTTGCCAATCCATGTTGTGAAAGAGCTGAACATCTACCTACGTACTGCAAGAGAACTATCACAAAAGCTTGACCACGAACCAACAGCTGAAGAGATCGCTTCTAAGCTAGATAAGCCGGTTGGTGATGTGAACAAGATGCTTCGTCTAAACGAAAGAGTGAGTTCTGTAGATACGCCAATTGGTGGTGACGGTGAGAAAGCACTGTTGGATATTATTCCAGACATCAACAATTCAGATCCTGAGGTTTCAACTCAAGATAGCGATATCAAGAACTCACTGATCTTCTGGCTTGATGAACTGAATCCTAAGCAGAAAGAGGTACTTGCACGTCGATTTGGACTACTGGGTTATGAACCGTCAACGCTAGAAGAAGTTGGTCGTGAAATCAGCCTGACTCGTGAGCGAGTTCGTCAAATCCAAGTTGAAGGTCTTCGCCGTCTACGTGAGATTCTTATCAAGCAAGGTCTGAATATGGAAAACCTGTTCAACGTAGAAAACGACTAATTGAACGGATGATGCTTCTCTAAATAGAAGACAAATAAAAACGCTGACTTTAAGTCAGCGTTTTTTTGTTTGTGGCTTTGGTATTTCATGCCGTCTAATCAAAATAGCAGTACGGCCATAACAAGCTACTTGGTAAGAAACTAAAGCAGCTTCTTCAAGCGGTAAAGTTCTTCTAATGCTTGGCGAGGAGTTAGATCATCAGGATCAACATTCGCTAGCGCTTGCTCTACTTCACTCGGTTCTGGGAGCAGGCTCAGTTGGTTTGCGATATCGACACCGCTTGGCTTCGATGTTGGCGACTCCATACTTAACGCTTCTAACTGAGTCAGCTTCGCACGAGCATTCTTGATCACTGCTTTCGGTACGCCAGCTAAACCTGCAACCGCTAGACCATAAGATTTACTTGCAGCACCTTCTTGAACTGCGTGCATAAAGGCAATGCTATCACCATGTTCAACCGCATCTAAGTGTACGTTTGCTAAAGTTGGAAGTTGGTTAGGTAGTTCAGTTAGCTCAAAGTAGTGCGTTGCAAACAGTGTCATCGCATTGATTTGATTGGCTAGCCACTCTGCACTTGCCCAAGCCAGAGACAGGCCATCGTAAGTACTGGTACCACGACCGATTTCATCCATTAGCACAAGGCTGTTTGGTGTTGCATTGTGCAGGATATTTGCGGTTTCTGTCATCTCAACCATGAAGGTTGAACGGCCAGAAGCCAAATCATCGGATGCGCCAATACGCGTAAAGATACGGTCGATAGAGCCGATGGTTGCGCTTTCTGCAGGAACATAACAACCGATATGAGCCATCAATGCGATGAGTGCCGTTTGGCGCATGTAGGTCGATTTACCACCCATGTTGGGACCCGTGATGATCAGCATCTTACGTTGATCATTCAGGTCGATAGGGTTAGCAATGAAAGGTTCGTCCATCACTTGTTCAACAACAGGGTGACGACCGGCCTGAATTTGTACGCCAGCAGACTCTGTCATGGTTGGACGACAGTAATCAAGGGTATCTGCACGCTCAGCCAAGTTCTGTAGAACATCAAGCTGAGATACTGAAGAGGCGATATTTTGTAGGCGCTCTAGATACGGCAGTAGTAAGTCAAACAACTCTTCCCACAGCTGTTTCTCGATAGCGAGTGCTTTCGACTTAGAGTTAAGTACTTTGTCTTCGTGCTCTTTTAGCTCAGGAATGATGTAACGCTCAGCATTTTTCAGCGTTTGACGACGAACATAGTGTGGCGGCACAAGATGGCTTTGCCCACGGCTTACTTGAATGAAGAAACCATGTACGTTGTTGTAGCCAACTTTTAGCGTGTCGATGCCATGACGTTCACGCTCTTCTTGCTCAAGCTTATCAAGAAATTCAGTTGCGCCTGCTGCAAGGTCGCGCCATTCGTCTAACTCGGCATTGTAGCCTTCTGCAATCACACCACCGTCACGGATAACCACCGGTGGGTTCTCTTTGATTGCACGTTCAAGCAGCTCAGAAACCTCATCCACAGGAGAAGCATATTGAGCAAGTTGAGTTAGGTATGGGTGCTTCAGTTGCGTCAGTGTTTCAGCAAGCTCTGGCAAATATTCCATTGCTTGGCGAAGACGCGCCATATCGCGAGGGCGAGCAGAGCGAAGTGCTAATCGAGCGAGAATACGTTCGATATCACCAATCTGTTTTAAGGTTGGCTGTAGTTCTGTGAATAGAGCCAAATCTTTCATTTCACCAATTGCATCTAAGCGCTGATCGAGTGCAGATATATTGCGCATTGGTTGATGTAACCAACGCTTAAGCATACGGCTACCCATTGCTGTCGCAGTGTGATCAAGTACTTCGGCAAGGGTGTTATCAGTACCACCCCCAAGATTTTGCGTGATCTCCAAATTACGACGAGTTGCAGCATCAAGGATCACCGAGTGATCTTGTTTATCCATCGTGAGTGAACGGATATGAGGGAGGGCAGTACGTTGGGTATCTTTCACGTATTGGATCAAACAACCAGCCGCACATAGACCCAGTTTCGCGCTTTCTACGCCAAAGCCAACCAGATCGCGAGTACCAAACTGCTTATTCAATTGCTGCTTAGCGGTGTCTAATTCAAATTCCCATACAGGGCGGCGGCGGTTGCCATTACGGCTTGCCATTAGATTGACTGGCTCGAAATCTTCAGGGAACAGTAGCTCACGTGGTGAGGTTCTCTGCAGTTCTGCGGCCATTGCTTCTTCGGTTTCTGGCTCGCAAAGTTGGAATCGGCCAGAGGTAATATCAAGTGTCGCATAACCGAATTTACCGTTGTGGTGATAAATGGCTGCAATTAGGTTATCAACGCGTTCAGAAAGCAAGGCTTCGTCGGTTACGGTACCCGGTGTCACGATACGCACTACTGCGCGCTCAACAGGGCCTTTTGAAAGAGCTGGATTACCAATCTGTTCACAAATTGCTACGGACTCACCAAGTTGCACTAACTTTGCAAGGTATCCTTCAACCGCATGGTATGGAACACCTGCCATCGGAATCGGTTCACCATTTGATGAGCCACGCTTAGTCAGTGAAATATCGAGGAGTTGAGAGGCTTTTTTAGCGTCATCGTAGAAAAGCTCGTAGAAATCGCCCATGCGGTAGAACAGCAGAATTTCTGGGTTTTCTGCTTTCAGTTTTAGATACTGCTGCATCATGGGAGTATGTTTTTGATCGGCTTTCACAGTTAACTTCTTTCGTTTATTTCTATTGCGGCTTAGGATACGTGAAAGCGTTTCGTGCGAAAAGCGGCTGATGCGAAAAGATGCGAATCCAAATGATATGACAGTAAATAAAGGGAAGCAGATGATGCAGATGACTCAAGACCTTAGTGAGCAGCTTGGACATTTACTCGCTAAACACAAACACGTGTTAGTGACGGCTGAATCTTGCACTGGCGGAGGTGTCGCGAGTGCAGTCACCGATATTGCGGGCAGCTCTGGATGGTTTGATCGCGCTTTTGTTACGTACAGCAATGAAGCCAAACAAGAGATGATCGGTGTACAGCTTAAAACCTTAATGGAGTTCGGCGCCGTGAGTGAGCCTGTCGTAATAGAAATGGCGAGCGGGGCATTGCAACATTCAAACGGGACGATCTCTGTATCAATCAGTGGCATCGCTGGCCCAGGTGGCGCGACCGAAGATAAGCCTGTTGGTACAGTATGCTTCGCGTGGAAAGCGCTAAATGGCTGGGATAAAGTAGAAACGCATGTATTTACAGGCGACAGATCACAAGTACGCCAACAAGCCACGCACCATGCCCTGCAAGTTATTTATGATTACCTATCAATGGAAGGTAAGTAACATTTGTACAAATTATTTTCATACAGGTATAGACACTGTATGAATCAACAGTATAATGAAAGCCAATTAGTCACCCCTATGTGGGTTAGAAATAGATTCTAGATCGCTTGTTGAGACAACCGATTATGTGGAGATAGAAATGGACGAGAATAAACAAAAAGCGTTAGCCGCAGCCCTTGGTCAGATTGAAAAGCAATTTGGTAAAGGTTCTATCATGCGTCTTGGTGATAACCGCACAATGGACGTAGAAACTATTTCTACAGGTTCTCTATCTCTAGATATCGCACTAGGTGCTGGTGGCCTACCGATGGGACGTATCGTAGAAGTTTACGGTCCAGAATCATCAGGTAAAACAACGCTAACGCTTGAGCTTATTGCTGCAGCACAGAAAGTGGGAAAGACGTGTGCATTCGTTGATGCGGAGCACGCACTAGACCCTATCTACGCTCAAAAGCTTGGTGTTGATATCGATGCACTTCTTGTTTCTCAACCAGATACTGGTGAGCAAGCGCTGGAAATCTGTGATGCACTGGCTCGTTCAGGTGCAATCGACGTTCTTGTTATTGACTCAGTAGCAGCCCTAACACCAAAAGCAGAAATCGAAGGCGAAATGGGCGACAGCCACATGGGTCTTCAGGCTCGTATGCTTTCTCAAGCAATGCGTAAGCTGACGGGTAACCTTAAGCAGTCTAACTGTATGGCTATCTTCATTAACCAAATTCGTATGAAAATTGGTGTGATGTTCGGTAACCCAGAAACAACAACAGGTGGTAACGCACTTAAGTTCTACGCATCTGTTCGTCTTGATATTCGCCGTACTGGTGCGATTAAAGATGGTGATGAAGTTGTTGGTAACGAAACTCGTATCAAGGTCGTTAAGAACAAGATTGCTGCACCATTCAAACAAGCTGAGACTCAAATCCTTTACGGTAAAGGCTTCAACCGCGAAGGTGAGCTTATCGACTTAGGTGTTAAGAATAAGCTAGTAGAAAAAGCAGGCGCTTGGTACAGCTACAAAGGCGATAAGATCGGCCAAGGTAAAGCTAACGCTGGTAAATACCTACGTGAAAACCCAGAAGTTGCTCTAGAGATCGATACTAAACTTCGTGAGTTACTACTGACTCCTGCTGTTCTTGAAGAGAAAGACGTAGAGAAAGAAGAAGAAAACGAAGAGCTATAAGCTCACGTTTTATAGAGTGGATGTTTGAAAGAAGCATCCGCTTTGAAAGAATTTAAAGCCTCGCATATTTTATGCGGGGCTTTTTTATTGGATCTGCTCCGTCGAGCATGTCTTTGGTCAAATCTCTCTCGTTGACTGAGTTTCTTCGGTACTAGGTCGTCAATTTAGTTCTGCTTTTCCACGGCAAGATATAGTGGAATATTCTTCATTTTATCGAATTCCCACTAAAATCCTGCCCAAGGGTGTCTTTTCTACAAGAAAACTAGTCGAAGCCTTAACCATGATCTACAATACGGCAAAATTCTAACTCGACTATTTTCAGGAAGAGCTGCATGTACATGAGCACTGATGAGGTTCGCAACGCGTTCCTTAAGTTCTTTGAGAGCAAAGAACACCAAATCGTAGACAGTTCATCGTTAGTTCCACATAACGATCCAACCCTGCTATTCACTAACGCAGGTATGAACCAATTCAAAGATTGCTTCTTAGGCGCCGAAAAGCGTGCCTACACTCGAGCAACTACGGCTCAGCGTTGTGTACGTGCGGGTGGTAAACACAATGACCTTGAAAACGTAGGTTTCACGGCTCGTCACCACACGTTCTTCGAAATGCTAGGCAACTTCAGCTTTGGCGACTACTTCAAAGAAGAAGCGATTGGATTTGCTTGGGAATTCCTGACTGAAACTCTTCAACTGCCAAAAGATCGTCTACTGGTAACGGTATACGAGACAGATGATGAAGCATTCGATATCTGGAACAAGAAAGTAGGTGTTCCTGCTGACCGTATCGTTCGCATTGGCGACAAAGAAGGCGGTAAACAGTTCGAGTCTGATAACTTCTGGACGATGGGTGACACAGGTCCTTGTGGTCCATGTACTGAAATCTTCTACGATCACGGTGAGCACATCTGGGGCGGCCGTCCTGGTACACCTGAAGAAGATGGTGACCGTTTCATCGAGATCTGGAACAACGTATTCATGCAGTTCAACCGTCACGCTGACGGCACAATGGAACCGCTACCTAAGCCTGCTGTAGATACAGGTATGGGTATTGAGCGTATTTCTGCAATCATGCAGGGCGTTCACTCTAACTACGAAATTGATGTATTCCAAAAGCTAATCAAAGCGACTGCGGAAGTTGTTGGTCATGACGATCTATCTAACCAATCGCTACGCGTTATTGCTGACCACATCCGTTCTTGTTCATTCCTAATTGCTGACGGTGTTATGCCTTCAAACGAAGGTCGTGGCTACGTTCTACGTCGTATCATCCGTCGTGCAGTTCGTCACGGTAACAAGCTTGGCGCACAAGGCGTGTTCTTCCACAAACTTGTGGGCGTACTGGCTGAAGTGATGGGCTCTGCGGCAGATGAACTTAAGAAACAGCAAGAGCTGGTTGAAAAAGTACTTCGCATTGAGGAAGAGAACTTTGGTCGTACGCTAGAGCGCGGCATGGTTATTCTTAATGACGCACTAGATGCACTTGAAGGCAAAGAGCTTGACGGCGAAACAGTTTTCAAACTTTACGATACATACGGCTTCCCAGCTGACCTTACTAACGATGTAGCTCGCGAACGCGATTTTACTATCGATGAAGAAGGCTTTGAGAAGGCGATGGAAGCACAGCGTAAGCGTGCACGTGAAGCAGGCCAATTCGGCACGGATTACAACGCGACAATCAAAGTAGACACCAACACTGAGTTCTGTGGTTACACAGCAACTGAAGGTGCTGGTGAAATCTCTGCGCTATTCGTTGACGGCGAAGAGGTTGCTTCACTATCGGCTGGCGACAAAGCAATCATCATCCTTGAAGAGACACCATTCTACGCTGAGTCAGGCGGTCAATGTGGTGATGCTGGTACACTAAAAACAGCGTCGGGTCTTTTCAAAGTACAAGACACTCAGAAGCTAGGTAACGCATTTGCGCACCACGGTGAGCTAGTTGAAGGTGTATTTGCTAAGGGCGATAAAGTAGAAGCAACGGTTGACGCTGAGCGTCGAGCTGCTATCTCACTAAACCACTCTGCCACTCACTTACTTCACTCTGCATTGCGCGAAGTGCTAGGTGAGCACGTTGCTCAGAAAGGTTCTTTAGTTAAGCCAGACAACCTACGTTTTGACTTCTCTAACCTTGAAGCGGTAACACCAGCACAGATTAAAGAAGTAGAGCGTCTAGTTAACGCACAAGTTCGTAAGAACCATGTGATTGAAACGAACATCATGGACATCGAGTCAGCGAAAGAAAAAGGTGCAATGGCACTGTTTGGCGAGAAGTACGATGATGAAGTTCGCGTTCTATCTATGGGCGACTTCTCTACTGAACTTTGTGGTGGTATCCACGCTTCAAACACAGGTGATATCGGCCTATTCAAGATCACTTCTGAAGGTGGTATTGCTGCGGGTATTCGTCGTATTGAAGCGGTAACAGGTGAAGCTGCACTAGATGCAGTAGAAGCTCAAGCTAACGCTTACGAAGAGAAACTGGCTGAGTCAGCTAAGAAAGCGAAATCGCTAGAGAAAGAAATCCAACTGCTTAAAGAAAAGATGGCTGCTGCAGAAAGCGCAAACATCATGGGCAAAGTAGAAGACATCTCTGGTACTAAAGTTTTGGTTGCTGCAATTGAAGGCGCAGACAACAAGAACCTACGTACTATGGTTGATAACGCTAAAAACCAAGTAGGTAGCGGCATCATCCTAATCGCGAACGTAGCAGACGGTAAAGTTGGCTTGATTGCTGGTGTAACCAAAGACCTAATCGGCAAAGTAAAAGCGGGTGATCTCGTCAAGATGGTTGCTGAGCAAGTTGGCGGTAAAGGCGGCGGTCGTCCAGATATGGCTCAAGCGGGCGGTACAGACGTTGCAGCACTGCCAGAAGCGCTTAAATCTGTGCGTACTTGGCTAGAAGAGCGTCTTTAAGCTTAAGTAATTGATACAAAGATGCCCAATCAGTTGATTGGGCATCTTTTATTTTGCCTATTGGAAGTGTGTTTAAACAAGGTTTGATTGAGATTAACCAAGAAGTCTAATGGTGGCGTTAGACTCCTTGGTTAATTTTTTATTGCTTCGCCCTGACGCGGAGTATGTGTTTTTTTGTCATATATAGACATTGGTCTTGGGAAGGTGAGGACGGGTGAAAATGCCTCTTATCGTGCAGAAATTTGGTGGAACGTCGGTGGGTT
Source organism: Vibrio sp. 10N.261.54.A5 (assembly GCF_041471145.1). NCBI lineage: Bacteria > Pseudomonadati > Pseudomonadota > Gammaproteobacteria > Vibrionales > Vibrionaceae > Vibrio > Vibrio sp. 10N.261.54.A5. Next base: position 38,940 of record NZ_JBFRNU010000012.1, read on the forward strand.
CAATTGAACGAATCCATCATGTAGCAGAAAAAATCATTGAAGCGAAAAATGAAGGGAACCAGATCGTGGTTGTCGTTTCTGCTATGTCTGGTGAAACAAATCGGTTAGTTAATTTAGCCACGCAAGTTGATAGCGTACCAAACGCTAGAGAACTGGATGTGTTGTTAACGGCTGGCGAGCAAGTTTCCATGGCCTTGTTAGCAATGACGTTACACAAGTTAGGTTATGAAGCGACATCGATGACTGGCTATCAAGCCAAGATACACACGGATTCTAATCATAATAATGCAGCGATTGAGCGTATTGATACTGCTCCGATTCAAGCTCTGCTAGATGACAACCAGATTGTTATTGTTGCAGGCTTTCAAGGATTCAATGCGAAAGGTGATATCACGACATTAGGCCGCGGTGGTTCAGATACTACAGCGGTCGCGCTTGCAGGTGCCTTGCAGGCGAAAGAATGCCAGATCTATACTGATGTAGATGGTGTTTACTCTTGTGACCCTAGAGTCGTAAAACAATCTCAGAAATTAGATACTTTAGACTTTCCTTCTATGGAAGAGATGGCTCGCCGAGGCGCTAAGGTATTGCACCTTCCTTGTGTTCAGTATGCATGGCAGCACAACGTGCCATTGCGAGTGCTTTCAAGCTTTGAACAAGGCGAGGGCACATTGATCGCGGGTAATCAGTGTTTGAATGATATTGCTGGCATCGCCATCCAAAGAGATATGGTGCGTATCGAGTGTTTGAATGAAGATTTACCGTCTTTCATTTCACATTGCCAACTGTTGGGGATCGAAGTCTGTAGTGTGATCGAGGAAACAGAACGGGCAGCACTCATTATTAAACAAGACATAAGTGCCAAATTAAAACTAGTTTTTGCTGAGAAAATCCGTAATAGTGAACAGGTTAGTTTGTTAACTGTGGTAGGAAGCCGAACACAAGAAATTGTGGTCAGTTCACATGGATTGTTGTCTGAAGGCGAAATTGATGTACAGCATCACTTATTGCAGCAGCAGTCTTTAACTTTGGTGATATCACCAACGCAAGTCGATATGGCTGCTAACATATTACACAATGCATACATCGTAGCGCGTGAAACACAGGGTTATCCTAAAAAAGAAGTGCATTTTGGTTAAATAAACTCAATCGATAGTTTACGAAAATATAACTTTTGTTGGATAATACTCTCGTAGCTAGATAAATTTAGAGATTACTCAAGGAGCAAAGAATGCTAATTTTGACTCGCCGCGTTGGCGAAACACTGATGATTGGTGATGAAGTAACAGTTACTGTACTAGGCGTTAAAGGTAACCAAGTACGTATCGGTGTTAACGCACCTAAAGAAGTATCTGTTCACCGTGAAGAGATCTACATGCGCATTCAAGCTGAAAAAGGTAATGGTAACGTTGCATCTGGCAACTACTAATACTTTTGCGTAGAGAAGAGGCTAGCATTGTTGCTAGCCTTTTTTGATCTTGGGGAACCGAAACACTGATTGGGACATAGATGGGTTGGATAACGGATCGGTCTCAAAGTGGTGAAGTGAATGCTTTGTGATGCTGCGAGATACAGACAAGGTTGAACAGAACTGTTGCTCTGTATTTTGTTTGGCAAAACTCAAGATTTATTCGCTTCCCCTATGGCGAAAATACGCATCCCGTAGTATTGTGCCATCAGCGGTAGCACTTGCTGCTGGAGAAATTAGATAATTGTTTTCGGCTGTTTATTATTGCCAATCTTTCACCTTAATTTTTAAGGGAAAAAGCGCGATTTGAATCTTATAAGTTCAATTTGCAAGCGCTTTGATTAAATAGCAAACGGTTGAGTGTTTTTGTCCAATTTTTTTCAATAAAGTGTTTGACATATTTTCGGTAAAACGTAATATGTGCCTCCGCAAGACGGTGAGGTGGCCGAGAGGCCGAAGGCGCTCCCCTGCTAAGGGAGTATGTGGTTTGTAGCTGCATCGAGGGTTCGAATCCCTCCCTCACCGCCATTTCTTGCGAGTCTAAAATTAGCAATTTAGACAATGTAAATGTGCGTCCTTAGCTCAGCTGGATAGAGTACCTGGCTACGAACCAGGCGGTCGGAGGTTCGAATCCTCCAGGACGCGCCATTCTCTCTTCTCTTACTTGTAAGTGATTTGAGAATAATGAATTAGGTGAGGTGGCCGAGTGGCCGAAGGCGCTCCCCTGCTAAGGGAGTATGTGGTTTGTAGCTGCATCGAGGGTTCGAATCCCTCCCTCACCGCCATTCATTACAGGCCGATGGCCTTTTTTTTTCTTCGTAGCAAGAAGAATGTGATATATTTCACAACTTCATTCTTAATGAATGAACACCGTGCGTCCTTAGCTCAGCTGGATAGAGTACCTGGCTACGAACCAGGCGGTCGGAGGTTCGAATCCTCCAGGACGCGCCACTATTTAAGGGTTTATTTCTTTTAAGAATGAAAGTCCTTGTATTGACTAAGTTGATACTAAAACCGTGCGCTCTTAGCTCAGCTGGATAGAGTACCTGGCTACGAACCAGGCGGTCGGAGGTTCGAATCCTCCAGAGCGCGCCACTATTTAGGGTTTAGTTCTTATAAGAATGTGAATCCTGATATTGATAAATCGTTCGTCGAGAATTAATATCAAAAACCGTGCGTCCTTAGC
>NZ_JBFRNU010000013.1:0-85700 GCF_041471145.1 Vibrio sp. 10N.261.54.A5
CGAAATCTTTAGCAACACCGCCGTATACTTTTGCAAGAGTAGTACAGATAGCAGCAGTTAGAGTTGTTTTACCGTGGTCAACGTGGCCGATAGTACCAACGTTTACGTGCGGTTTCGTACGTTCAAATTTTTCTTTAGACACAATCGTGTTCCTTCCTAGTTATGATTCGCCACGTTCATTATTGAGCGAGACGCGCCAGAAATTGCTATTTTATGCGCCAACTCTCGTTAGCGCAATATTTGGACGCATTGTTCTTTCAAAAAATGAAAAAAAATGCCTTCCTTTTGTTTAACCACGCTCTGCAATGATTGCTTTTGCAACATTGTTAGGCACTTCAGCGTACTCACTAAACTCCATAGAGTAAGAAGCACGACCTTGTGTCGCAGAACGTAAATCAGTTGCGTAACCGAACATGACAGACAACGGAACTTGTGCACGAATTATCTTCAGGCCAGCTGTCCCCTCGTCCATACCTTCGATGATGCCGCGACGACGGTTAATATCGCCAACAACGTCACCCATCCAGTCTTCTGGAGTAGTTACTTCAACTTTCATCATAGGCTCAAGCAGAACCGGTTGCGCTTCAAGTGCACCCGTTCTGAAAGCCATAGAGGCAGCGATTGTAAACGCCATCTCACTTGAATCTGTTTCATGGTAAGAACCATCATATAGTGTAGCTTTGATATCCAAAACTGGATAGCCAGCAAGCACACCATTGTTCATCTGCTCTTCAACGCCTTTAGCAACTGAAGCGATAAACTCTTTCGGTACGATACCATTGGCAATTTCATCCACAAAGACAAAGCCTTCGCCAGCTTCTGATGGTTCTAGTTTCAGCCATACGTGACCGTACTGACCTTTACCACCATGTTCACGGATAAATTTACCTTCCGCTTTCGCTGTACCACGAATAGTCTCACGGTAAGCCACTTGCGGGTTACCAACGTTGCAGTTCACGCTAAATTCGCGCTTCATACGGTCAACGATGATATCTAAGTGTAGTTCACCCATACCAGAAATCAGAGTCTGGCCAGTTTCCGCATCCATATCAACGCGGAACGATGGGTCTTCCGCTGCTAGTTTACCTAGAGCGATAGTCATTTTATCTTGATCAGCTTGAGAGCTTGGCTCTACAACGATCTGAATAACTGGGTCTGGGAACTCCATGCGCTCAAGAACAATCTTATGGTTCTGGTCACAAAGGGTTTCACCAGTAGTCACATCTTTCAGGCCAATGATGGCTGCGATGTCACCTGCTCGTACTTCTTTTACTTCTTCTCGCTTGTTTGAGTGCATTTGAACAATGCGACCTAAGCGTTCACGTTGTTTCTTCACAGAGTTATAAGCTGTTTTACCGCTTTCAACAACACCAGAGTAAACACGGATGAAAGTTAAAGTACCAACGAATGGGTCTGTTGCAATCTTAAATGCTAGCGCTGAGAACGGTTCTTTGTCGTCTGCGTGACGCTCTGCTTCGTTCTCATCTTCATCGATACCTTTAATTGCAGGTACATCGACTGGAGAAGGAAGGAAATCAACAACTGCATCTAGAACAGCTTGTACACCTTTGTTTTTGAATGCACTACCACAAGTAGCAAGTACGATTTCATTATTAAGGGTACGAGTACGAAGACCTTGTTTGATTTCAGCTTCTGTTAGTTCACCTTCTTCAAGGTACTTATCCATCAGCTCTTCATTTGCTTCTGCAGCAGCTTCAACAAGTTCTGTACGATATTCTTCAGCCATTTCTTGCATGTCTGCAGGAATATCTTCGTACGTGAAAGTCATGCCTTGGTCAGCTTCATTCCAGTTAATTGCCTTCATCTTGATAAGATCGACAACGCCTTGGAAGTTTTCTTCAGCACCAATGTTCAGTTGAATTGGAACAGGAGTTGCGCCTAAGCGGTCCTTGATCTGTTCAACTACGCGCAAGAAGTCAGCGCCGGTACGGTCCATTTTATTAACGAAAACCATACGTGGAACTTGGTACTTATCAGCTTGACGCCATACTGTCTCTGACTGAGGTTCAACACCAGATGAGCCACAGAACACAACAACTGCACCATCAAGCACACGCAGAGAACGTTCTACTTCGATTGTGAAGTCAACGTGCCCAGGAGTGTCGATGATGTTAATACGGTGGTCCGAGAACTGAGCTTCCATACCACGCCAAAACGTAGTGGTTGCTGCTGAAGTGATCGTAATACCGCGCTCTTGCTCTTGCTCCATCCAGTCCATGGTTGCTGCACCATCGTGAACTTCGCCGATTTTGTGAGAAAGACCGGTATAGAACAGAATACGTTCACTTGTGGTTGTTTTACCTGCATCTACGTGAGCAACGATACCGATATTACGGTATTGCTCTATAGGAGTTTTACGAGCCACGGTTGAATCCTCTTATTAGAGACTTAGGGACTATTGCTATGTCTAGATTAGGCGTTAAAAGCGATGCTTCGCTAAAAATTGCTTGCCCTAGAAATAGCAATAGTTCCTAGCATAAGCATAGGAACTAAAGAAGTGCTGCAAGGAACCTTGCAGCACTAAAAAGGTATTACCAACGGTAATGTGCGAACGCTTTGTTTGCGTCAGCCATGCGGTGAACGTCTTCACGTTTCTTAACCGCAGTACCTTTGTTCTCAGACGCGTCTAGCATTTCAGCAGCTAGGCGTTGAGCCATAGATTTTTCACCACGCTTACGCGCAGCTTCAACTACCCAACGCATAGCAAGAGCGTTACGGCGAACCGGACGAACTTCTACAGGTACTTGGTAAGTTGAACCACCTACACGGCGAGATTTAACTTCTACCGCTGGGCGAACATTTTCAAGAGCTTCTTCAAATACAGCTAAGTGGTCTTTACCAGACTTCTCAGCCATTGAATCTAGTGCAGTGTAAACGATTTTTTCTGCAGTAGATTTCTTTCCGTCAACCATAAGGATGTTAACGAATTTTGCCAGCAATTCAGATTTGAACTTAGGATCTGGAAGGATCTTACGCTGACCTATTACGCGACGACGTGGCATGGATATTCTCCGTTGTCTTCTTCAGGTTTTTTCCAAAACTTTTCAGAATAATAAATAAAATAGTGTTTGGCCTTACTTAACGATTTCTTTTTAAAAAAGAGAATCAATTAAGACTTAGGACGTTTCACACCGTACTTAGAACGACCTTGTTTACGGTCGTTAACGCCAGCACAGTCAAGTGCGCCGCGAACAGTGTGGTAACGAACACCCGGAAGGTCTTTTACACGACCGCCACGGATTAGTACAACACTGTGCTCTTGTAGGTTGTGGCCTTCACCGCCGATGTACGAAGTTACTTCGAAACCGTTAGTTAGACGTACACGACATACTTTACGTAGTGCCGAGTTAGGTTTTTTAGGTGTAGTAGTGTAAACACGAGTACATACACCACGTTTTTGTGGGCACGCTTCTAGTGCAGGCACGTTGCTTTTAACAACTTGCTTTACACGAGGTTTGCGAACCAACTGGTTAATAGTTGCCATTAACTAGCTCCTGAAATTTACTTGAAAGTAAGCTTTGTGAAAAATCTATCCCTAATCACAAGTCGTAATTAGGGACGCAAAATTCTATTCAGCAGTGGGAGGTGTGTCAAGAAATATACAGATCTTTTTTAGCCGTCTAGAGCTCAGGATGGTCTACTTTTAACCAAACTGATAAAACACAGCTACCAAGTGACTGATTTGTCGTTCAAAACCGTCAGTTTAACGAAGCCATCGAAGTCAACTTGATCAATGGTACTTGAGACAAGTAGTTGTAAACCTCGGCTATCGAGATCTGGTTTTAACACCGACACCTGCTCTACTGCGCAGATTTGAGTGAATAACTCATGATTGGGAAGGCAAACATACACCGCATCTTCCACCAAAAGATACTGATCTTGTGGCTGAGAATAGGTCAATGCGAGTTTAAGTTTGTCGACTGATTTTACGATATGAAGCATAGCGTCCCCTAGAAAGTCAGTATCTGTTGGCACTGAGCTAACTTCTGCGTTAACTCGTCGGCTTCAACGGTGGTCACATCGATCAGCAGGTTGTCTGCTGAAAGACCAAACTGACTCAGACTACGCTGACACACATACACCCGTTCGATGTCGTACAGGTCCATAAGTTTGAATGCAGGGATGTAGTCACGCGATAGTGTTTCGTCGGGCTGCTGCGCTTTGAGAAGCTGTGTCACGCCATCGCCAACAAAGAACACGGCAATGTCTTCACTATATGCGGACGCAGCAAGCAGGGCGTCTAACCCTTCTCTACCCGCAGCGGTCGTATGAGGGAAACTGTTAAATATAAAGGCTAACTTTCTCAAAACTGCACAACCCTATCTTGCGTTAGTAGCGCTTCCGATAAGCTTCCTAATCCGGCTTGAGTAAATCCAGTGGCTAGGTTAGAGGCACTTAGTTGATGTTGCTCTGCTTCTTCAGAGCTAATCACTCCGCGTCTTAGCGCAGCTGCCACACAGGTTTCAAGGCTAACATCGTGTTCATCAGCCAGCTTTTGCCAAGCAGAAGCTAAATCAAATTCATCGTTAGCCGGTACGGTAAGGTCTGAGCCGTTACTGACGCCATCTTGATAGAAGAACACACTGTGAAGTTTGTGGCCCTGTTTAATCAGAGCCACGGCAAACTGGTAGGCACTTCTTGCTGACTGTGAGCCATAGACTGGCCCATTCACTAGGAGTGTATAGCTTAGCAACCCTCTTCATCCTCTGTTTTACGTTGGCGGATGTATAGGTACACGGTGTGCTTAGAGATGTTCAGTCGCTCAGCAACGCGGTTGATCGCGTCTTTAATATCGAAAATACCTTTGTCGTACAGCTCCATCACGATCTGACGGTTCTTAGTATTGTTCGATACCGATTTGTCAGCGTTAATTTCTTCAATGGTGCGTTCAACCGTTTGGTCGACAAGTTCTTCAACGTCACTAGCGAAGTTAACCGATGATGCGGCTTCGTCTGCGTCTTGTGTAGGCATGAACGATTGCAGCACTTGTGAGAATGGCGCGTCTAGATTCACGTTAATACACAGTAGGCCAATCACTCGGTCTTCACCGTTGCGGATAGCAACCGTGATCGACTTCATCAACACTCCGCCTTTAGCGCGAGTGAAGTATGAACGTGAGAAGTTACGCTTAGAACCTTCAATATCTTTTAGCATCTTCAATGCAAGATCGGTAATCGGCGAGCCAACCTGACGACCTGTATTTTCGCCGTTGGCAATTTTAATCGCAGAAGTATTGAGGTCTTCTAAAGAGTGCAAAACGATTTCACAAAACGGACCAATAAGGCTCGCAATACCGTCAACAACGGCCTCATAAGATCTTAGAATGATTTTATCGTGTTCACTGAATGGCATAACGTGGACTGATTCCATTTCAAGTAACACATCTGCATTGACTGTTTCTGTAGTAGTCACTTATTCCTTACCTTCGTGTGAAAAATCAACAAATTTATGTAAGTTTATCAGAAAATTTTAATTGCACACCTAGCTAACATTGCAACTAGTGATTTAGAACAAGTTTAAAAATCAAATACTCATCTTCAAATCATAAAAAAAGCCTAACTCAAAGTTAGGCTTTTTATTCAATCAACGTATTTTAGTACGAGGCTTTTAACCGATATTACTGTGCAGGAGCTGCTTCAGCGTTATCGATGTTTAGTAGTTCTACTTCGAATACTAGCGTTGAGTTAGCAGGGATAGTCGGTGTGTCTTGCTCACCGTATGCTAGCTCTGGCGGGATAACGAACTTGTACTTAGAACCAACTTGCATCAGTTGTACGCCTTCAGTCCAGCCTGGGATTACGCGGTTAAGTGGGAATGTTGCTGGTTCACCACGGTCGTAAGAGCTGTCGAACTGAGTACCGTCTGTTAGCGTACCTTTGTAGTGAACTTGAACAGTATCAGTGTCTTTTGGAGAAGCGCCTTCGCCAGCTGTCATTACTTGGTAAAGTAGGCCAGATTCAGTTTGCTCTACGCCTTCAGTCTTTGCGAACTCAGCGCGGAAGTCATCACCTGCTTTCTTAGTTTCAGCTGATTTCTCTGCCGCTTGTGCTTGCATAGTTTCAGCAACACGCTTGTCTAGAGCTTCAAGAGCTGCGCGAGTTTCTTCTTCGTTAAGTGCTGTTTTCTCTGCGAATACGTCTTCGATACCTTGAAGAACCATATCTTTGTCTAGGTTGATACCTAGCTCGCTTGGCTTATCAATGCTTGTGCTTAGGTAGTTAGCGAAAGATACACCGATTGCGTAAGCCGCTTTGTCATCTTCTGTTTTAAAGTTTACTGCTTCAACTTTAACTTCTTCTACCTGTGGAGCTTCTGCCTTTGGTTCTTCTTTCTGACAACCAACTGCTAGCATAACCGTTGCGGCAAGCAGTGATACTTTTAAAACTGATTTCATTGAATTCTCCAATTAATGGCCAAGCCATTGGTTATTGTGCACAAATCTAATGATTAGATTGGTGTGAATACGTTAGTTATAACAATATACTAGTCATATGTCTTTCGACACAAACCGGATTATTAGATGTGATGCGAATATTTTTCCACTCATTGCTATGTACAATTGTCATCACCTTGTTAAATGGTTGCTTTTTCTTCCAAGATGATGAGCAGCGTTGGGAAATTGAGCCCAATGGTGCCACCAGCTTTGCACTCAGCAGAGATGGACGCTTCGCCCTGCTCTACTCTCAGCAAAAGCAACTGCTCCTTTGGGACCTCGCCGAAGACCAAGAGTTGGCTCAGCTTGGTCCACAAGACCAGTTAGAAAACCAAGTATCGCGTATCCGTATCTCGGACAATGGCCGTTTTGCCATTACCGCTAGCCAGATGAACTTCGCCGTTTGGGACTTATCTTGGACTCAAGCACAAGGGCTCTGGTCTATCTCCGACGGCTTGATTCGCGATGTCGATATCTCTAGCAATGGTGAAAAAGTATTGCTTGGCCTTTCTAATGGAAAAGCCATCTATGTGGACTTAGTCACCGGACGCCGTCTTGAGTTCCTTGCTCACCGAGAAAAAGTTAATTCTGTTTCCCTTTCTTCCAATGGTCGCTACGCATTATCAGGTGGCAACGACTATAAAGCCTACCTGTGGGATACCGAGTCAGGCTTGGTATTACGCACCTTTGAGCATGAACAAAGAGTAGTACGAGTCACGCTACAACGCGATGGCGAGCTGGCTTTTACCTCTGATGGCGGCAATCAAGCGATGATTTGGGATCTTGAAACGGGCGAACCTCAAGCGCAATTGCAAAGCTGGTCTCGACAGTTGATTTTTTCGAGTGCTCGTTTTTCTGATGACGGCAGCATGTTGGTGACGGGCACGCCATCCAGCCAAGTGAGTGTGTGGAATACTCAGGATGGCAAACGAATTTCTCGCCACGATGCTGAGCCACTAAAAGATGCTCGCCCTCCTCGTGCGGTAGTGTATGATGCAGCCTTTGATGATAAGAACCGTGTGATATCGGGCACCTCTGCGGGCATTGCCCAAGCTTGGAATGTGGATTAAGAACGATGACAGAAAAGCGAGTTGAACAACTAGAAAGCCGCGTAAATGACCTAGAGTGTCAGCTAGCTTTCCAAGAACAGACCATTGAAGAACTCAATGAAGCGCTTAGCCAACAACAAATGTTAATCACGAGAATGCAAGATCAGATGAAGTTCGTGGTTGGCAAAGTAAAAAATATGGATGGCTCTAATCTAGCTGACGCATCAGAAGAGACGCCACCTCCACACTATTAAGTGCGGTTCAAAATAACCAATTAAATCTAACGACGCATATCGTTAGTTTCTCGTCCTCAATGTGTAAACACATTTCAGGACGGGACATAGAAAACTAAAAGGACGACAGATACTTATCTGTCGCCCTTTTGTTTATTTCATCTCAGTGAATAAGCTAAAGCCAATTAAGCCGATACCAACTTAGTCGTCGGCATAAATCTTCACTTCAACACGACCTTGAGTATCAACGCTTGCACGATACATTCCTGAGCTGTTCATACCAAAATGTATATCGCCTTGGCCATCGATAGCGATCAAGCCACCTTCTCCACCCATGGTTTTCAATTCACCTTGAATGATCGTTTCACAAGCGGTGTGCACATCTTCTTTCAGATAACGCATTCGTGCTGCGACATCACTGGCGACCATTTTACGTAGGAAGAACTCACCCATCCCGGTTGTTGAGACGGCAACATTGCCATTTTCAGCGATGGTTCCTGCACCAATGATCGGAGAGTCACCCACACGACCGTATTTCTTATTGGTCACGCCACCGGTACTGGTTGCTGCCGCTAAGTTACCCGCTTGGTCTAATGCGACCGCACCAACCGTGCCGTACTTTTTATCGTCAGGGGATTTCTCAGCTTGCTGTTCATCATATTTCGCTTCAGACAGAGCAAAGATGCCTTTCTCTTTCATCGACTGAAGTTGGTCATAGCGGCGCTCAGTAAAGAAGTAGTCTTGCTCGGTAAAGGTGTAGTCATGCTCAAACGCAAACTTCTCGGCACCTTCACCAATCAGCAACACATGGTCGCTTTTCCGCATCACATCACGTGCAAGCTCAATTGGGTTTTTGATATGGCGAACGCCTGCAATAGCACCTGCATCCATTTCGCGGCCATGCATCACAGAAGCGTCCATCTCAACAAATTCATCATGCGTTAAAACAGAGCCCCTACCGGCATTAAAGTGCGGGCTGTCTTCCATCACCTTAACCGATGCCACTACCGCATCCAGAGCATCACCACCCGATTGCAATATTTGATAACCAGCCAAAACCGATTTTTCCAAAGCCTCGGTAATACCCGCTTTTAATTCATCGCTCATTTGCTCGCGCAAGATGGTTCCTGCACCACCATGAATGGCAATTGAAAAAGGCTGTGACATACAAACTCTCCACTGACGTCGTCTTATAATGTTGTGCTATCAATACCACATCCATGGTTCGATGTCTGATAACGAAAACCAAACTTTTACGAATGCTTAGATTTGCGGACACTTAGTTTGGTAGAGAAAAGCGAGACTCCTAAACGCAAAAAGCCTCCACAAGGGAGGCTTTCAAGATTCTTAAACTAAACCGTTAATTCGGTATTAGTGAGAACCACAGCTACCGCCGCCGCAGCAGCCGTCTTTTTTCTCTTCACCGTGGTCATGGCCTTCGCCACCACAGCAACCGCCTTCGTGGTCATGATCGTGGTCGTGACCGCCACAGCCGCCTTCTTGGTGTACGTGACCGTGTTGAACTTCTTCTTCAGTCGCTTCACGAACCGCTACAACTTCAACGTCAAACGTTAGAGTTTGGCCAGCTAGCATGTGGTTACCATCAACAACAACTTCGTCGCCATCTACTTCAGTAACTTCAACTGGGATTGGACCTTGGTCAGTATCCGCTAGGAAACGCATGCCAACTTCGATTTGCTCAACACCTTGGAATACGTCAGCAGGAACACGTTGAACTAGTGCGTCGTTGTGTTCGCCGTATGCGTCTTCTGGAGTAACAGTTGCAGAGAACTTGTCGCCAGCTACTTTGCCTTCAAGCTCTTTTTCAAGACCTGTAATTAGGTTGTTGTGACCGTGAAGGTAATCTAGTGGAGCTTCTGCAGTTGATTGGTCAACTACTACGCCATCTTCAAGTTTCACTTGATATGCAACACTAACTACTACGTTCTTTTCAATTTTCATGAGAGCTCCAAGGAGGTTTGGACTAAGCTCGAACAGTTGAGCTTAGGAAAAATTCTGTACCGAGATATTATGGGGATCAATTAACGAAACTCAATCATTCTGGCTTAAAAATACCGATCATTTCTTGATTCGCGTGTTCAGATTTCTCTACAGTTTTCGGTTTACGCTGTTCTGTGAAGTCACAATCGACACATTCCACCAGCTCGATATTATTTTCAATCCACCAACGGAGTGTGTCTTGAGTATTGCAACTTGGGCAGCTTGCCCCTGCGATAAAGCGTTTTTTCTGTTTCACGTTCATATCCTTTACTGCTCTGGATTCGCGGTTCTTCCCACTCACTTTATTGATAAGTTAAGCAGAGACCGCGTTTATTATTAGGTTAGTTCTATAGTCTGTTATTTCTATGCCCAAGCTCTATTTCTAAGCTCAAGCATAAGTTATCACTTCAAGCTACTGCCAATAGTTTCGAGATTGGTGATCGTTTTCCATCTCGTGTCCAAAGATCTCTTCAAGTTCTTTACGAGCCTCTTTCGCTCTTTGGGCTAACTCGGCATCTTCGTTATGCTGAGGCAGCAACTCTTTCAGCATACCATTATCCAACTTTCTAAAGTGTGCTTCTGCTCGCTTCGCTTTATATGGATGCATGCCAAGTTCAGTCAATGTTTGACGACCTAAATCCAATGCTCCAAGGAAGGTTTCACGCGAATAGTTACTCACACCGTGGTTAAGTAGTTGATACGCTTCAACACGGCTTCGTGCACGCGCCAAGATCTTTAAGCGTGGGAAGTGCTGCTTACATAAATCGACGGTTTTCATGATTTCATCTGGGGAGTCAGTACACAACACAATCGCCTCTGCTTTATCAGCACCGGCTGCGCGTAATAGCTCTAGGTGAGTCGAGTCTCCGTAAAACACCTTGTAGCCGAACTTTCTAAGGATGTGTATTTGGCTGGCATCACTTTCAAGGACAGTGATACGAATCTTGTTGGCATACATCAGACGACCAATGATCTGACCAAAACGACCAAAGCCCGCAATAATCACTCGAGGGCTGCGATCAACCACATCCGAAGACATCGCACTTTCACTGATTTGATTAAGCTGACGTGCAAAGAATCGGTCTTGCAGTTTAAGCATCAATGGCGTGGTCACCATAGAAAGGCTCACAACCACCAGTAAGAACGACACTTGTTCGCCACTTAAGATGCCTTGAGCACTCGCCGCAGTAAAAATAACGAAAGCGAACTCACCACCTTGGCTAAGGATCATCGCCATTCGGCTGCGTGCTTTAGCTTGAGTGCCGAAGATACGAGCCAGCGCATACAGCACCAAACCTTTCAATACGACTAGCGACGACACTGCAATAAGTATTGCGAATGGGCTTTCTGCCAGTAGACCTAGGTTTACCGCCATACCCACAGAGATAAAGAACAGACCAAGCAGTAAACCTTTGAATGGATCAATCGCGATCTCAAGCTCGTGTCGATATTCACTTTCAGCCAGAAGTACGCCCGCTAGGAAGGTACCTAATGCCATCGACAAGCCAATCCGTTGCATGATCACAGCAATACCAATCACAAGTAACAGCGCCGCGACGGTGAATAACTCACGCACACCACTCATCACTACGTATCGGAAAAGTGGTCTCAACAAGAAGTGGCCACCGACCAGTAGGCCAATCACGCCACCCAGCATCCACAGCATGTCAGCCCAGCTACCGCCGGTATTACCCGCAAGTAGAGGCAACATTGCTAGCATTGGAATAACAGCGATATCTTGGAAAAGCAGTACTGCAAAGCCCGACTGCCCGGCTTCTTTGCCGCCGAGCTCTCGCTCTTCAATAACACGCAAGGCAATCGCAGTCGAAGACAGCGCCAAACCCATACCTATCACGAGACTGGTTTGCCAGGTTAATCCAAATAGACAGGCGATGGCGGTAATAATCAAGGTGGTGATCAACACTTGCGCCCCCCCTAAGCCGAGAATAGGCGCCCGCATCTGCCACAGTTTTTTGGGGTTAAGTTCGAGACCAATCAAGAAGAGCAGCAGTACCACCCCGAATTCGGAGAAGTGTAGAATCGCTTCGACATCACTGATTAAGCCAAGCCCCCATGGGCCAATTGCCACGCCCGCTAATAAGTAACCAAGTACTGAACCCAAACCGGCGCGCTGTGCGATAGGAACCGCAACCACAGCAGCCGCTAAAAATATAACGCTACTTTGTAGAAAATCATTAGTCAGAGCCATCATCTGCTCCTATATCTTGTAGCGGGTCTCGCAACCAATTTCGATACGCTTCGGCGTGTTGGTAACGCGTCATATCGGAGACATTTCGTGCCCAGTGTAAAACCAAAGGGGATATCCAATTCATCTGACACAAAGCAGCGGTAAGCTCGAATGGTTGCAAGATCTCTTGTAATGGATATTTATTATAGCCTGCGGCACCAAACGCCTCTTCTTTACCACCGGTAGTAATCACACTGCGCCAGTGTTTGCCTTTAAGTGCGCTCTGCTCACCAAACGCAAAACCCTTGCCTAACACGCGATCAAACCACTCTTTTAACAATGAAGGGCAGGAATACATAAACAGAGGATGCTGAAACACGATCACATCGTATTGAAGGAGCAATTCATGCTCATAAGGCACATCGATAAAGAAGTCTGGGTAGATGGCGTAGAGATCATGAACTTTGACATGACCGAGCGACTCTACCTTCTTAACCATCATCTGATTAGCAATAGAGGTTTGCGGCTCTGGGTGCGCGTAGATGATCAACACCTTTGGCACGACTTTGTCTGTCGAGGGAGTATTACTCATTCCTTTGAAACATTCCTTTGAGGGCTAAACGGTGGCAAGGCCACAAGAATTTAAGCAAAAGTTATTAATATGTTATTGGCATCATAACGCAAATTGCATTGTGATCGACTTTTATCTGGTTTCAGCCTACTATGCAGGCGTCTGTTCACCTCTAATTTCTATGCTATTTCAATTATGATTACTTTCTCTGATATTCAATTGCTACGCGGCGGTAAGCCACTCCTCGACCAAGCATCTGCGACTTTTCACCCTGGCGACAAGATCGGTTTGGTTGGTAAAAACGGCTGTGGTAAATCTACGCTATTCGCCTTAATTAAGGACGAACTGTCTATTGATGCGGGCTCATTCAGCAAACCTGCCCATTGGGAAATGGCTTGGGTTGCTCAAGAAACCCCTGCATTAGAAAGAACAGCAATTGAATACGTGATTGATGGTGACCGTGAATACCGCGGCCTTGAAGATCAACTAGAGAAAGCTGAACAAGCCGACAATGGCACATTGGTAGCAGAGATCCACGGCAAGATTGAAACCATTGGTGGTTACAGCATAAAGGCACGTGCTGCCGAGTTACTGGATGGCCTAGGCTTTAGCCAAGAACAAATGACATGGAACCTGACTCAATTCTCAGGTGGTTGGCGTATGCGTTTGAACCTAGCGCAAGCCCTACTGTGTCGCAGTGACCTACTGCTACTCGATGAGCCTACCAACCACTTGGATTTAGACGCAGTAATGTGGCTAGAGCGTTGGTTACAAAGCTACCCTGGCACGCTAGTGCTTATCTCGCACGATAGAGACTTCTTAGACCCTATCGTCAACCGCATCGTGCACGTTGAAAACCAACAGCTCAATGAGTACACGGGTAACTACTCATCGTTCGAAACCCAACGAGCGCAAAAACTGATTCTGCAACAAGCGATGTACCAAAAGCAGCAGAAACAGATGTCTCACATGCAGAGCTACATTGACCGTTTCCGTTACAAAGCTTCAAAGGCTCGCCAAGCGCAAAGCCGTATTAAAGCGCTAGAGAAAATGGAACAAGTGCTGCCTGCTCAGTTTGATAATCCATTCAGCTTTGAGTTTAGAGAACCAGACGCGCTACCAAATCCAATCATGATGATGGATGAAGTATCAGCGGGCTATGATGACAATCTGATTCTAGAGAAAATTCGCCTGAACCTAGTACCGGGTAGCCGTATTGGTCTACTTGGTCGAAATGGTGCTGGTAAATCAACACTGATTAAACTGCTTTCTGGCGAACTTAAACAGCAAGGCGGTGAACTGAGTTATTCGCAAGGCGTTAAGATTGGTTACTTTGCACAGCACCAGTTAGAAACGTTGCACCCAGAAGAAACACCGCTGCAGCACATGATGCAGATTGCCCCTAAACACACCGAGCAACAATTGCGTGATTACCTAGGTAGCTTCGGTTTCCAAGGTGAAAAAGCGCTCGATAAAGTGGCACCCTTCTCTGGTGGTGAAAAAGCGCGTTTAGTTCTGGCGCTACTGGTATGGCAAAAACCGAACCTGTTGCTACTCGATGAACCAACCAACCACTTGGATCTCGACATGCGTCAAGCGCTGACTTTTGCCCTGCAGACGTTTGAAGGCGCAATGGTTATCGTATCGCACGACCGTTACCTACTGCGTGCAACTACCGATGATTTATACCTTGTACACGACCGCCAAGTCGCACCGTTTGATGGTGACTTAAGCGATTACTACAAGTGGCTAACCGAGCAACAGAAAGTTGAGCGCAAAGAAGCACAAGCATTGGCACCAGCCAAAGACGGCGCCAACAGTGCAGCAGCGAAAAAAGAGCAGAAACGTAAAGAAGCCGAGTTCCGTAAACTGACGGCACCACTTCGTAAAAAGCTCACTCAATTTGAAAAGCAGATGGATAAATTAACGCAGGCTCTTGAAGAAGCTGAGCAAGAATTATCCGACACATCACTGTATGAAGCTGAAAATAAGGCTAAACTGAATAAAGTACTCGCTCTCCAAGCGAGCAGTAAGTCACAGCTAGAAGAAGTTGAAATGGATTGGATGTCCACTCAAGAAGAGCTTGAGCAGATGGAACAGGATATGGATAGCTTATGAGCCCAGAGCACGCCCCAATATCACTAACACTGGAACGACTATGGCAATTTAGCCTTCAGTATTACAGTGTGCGCGGTGTAAAGGATGCGTGCTTAGCTTTGCAAAACCAGTTCCACGGCAACGTCAATCTACTGCTGCTTCTCAAATGGCTTGATGAGCAGCAATTGTCTTTTGCTGAAGAAGAGTGGCATAAAGTTCAACAGTGTTTAAGCCGCTCTGAAACCCTGCTTCATAGCTATCGAGAGCTACGTAAACATCTCAAAGCACACGTTGTCGACTCTCTATACCGTGAAGCGCTAAAGTTTGAGTTACAGCTTGAAAAGCAACAACAGTCCGATCTGGTCGACTGTATAAACTCCCTACAACTGTACGCTAACCAGCAATCACCGCTCACTTTTCAGTACTGTCGTTTATTAGGGGCTGAAAACCTCTGCGACGCTTTTTCTGAACCAGCACCACAGCCCTAGCTCGTTCTCTTTCCCTTTTATTCAATCAAGATCCAAGCTTAACCTTGATATTATTCAAACGGTTACCCATAGTCTGTTTTTGTATCTCGTATAAGTGAAGCCTTGCGCTTATGCCGAGAATCAACCAAGCTCAAATAAAAACGTGGGCGTTTCGTTACAAACTCAACACGTTATCAAAACCCGTATAAAGAAGCATGGATCGTTTTTATGACAATATTTACCGCAGCTGCTGGTCTCTCTAATCCGCACTTACAAACCTTAGTGCCACGGTTTATTAGGAAGCAGGCGCTGTTTCATCCTCACTGGCAAACCTTAGAAACACCCGATGGTGACTTTCTTGATCTTGCTTGGAGCGAATCACCAGACGGTGACACCTCAAATAAAAATGATCGCAGTAGCAAGCCGATATTCGTTCTATTCCACGGTTTAGAAGGTAGCTTTGAGAGCCCTTATGCCAATGGATTAATGAATGCGTTTGCTAAAGATGGTTGGTTGTCCGTGATGATGCACTTCAGAGGCTGCAGCGGAAAACCCAATCGCCTGGCTCGCGCTTACCATTCAGGTGAAGTCGAAGATGCGCGCTTTTTTCTAAGACACCTGCACGCCCAGTTTCCGAATAACCCTAAGGTTGCGGTTGGCATATCTTTAGGTGGAAACATGCTGGCGAACTATTTGGCTGAGTACGCAGACTACCCATTGCTGTCGGCGGCGACCATCGTATCTGCTCCATTTGACTTAGCGTGTTGCTCGAGTCGTATTGAGCGCGGTTTCTCCAAGCTTTATAAGAAGTACCTGCTCAACTCTCTAAAATCGAATGCGTTAAAAAAAGTTAACCTGCTACAGGAAAAACTTGGCATCACAGCTGAAGCCATCAAGAACATCACCAAACTGTATGAGTTTGATGAACGAATCACTGCGCCTCTGCACGGCTTCAAAAATGCCCAAGATTATTATGCGCAATGTTCTGCTCTGCCTAAGCTCAATAAGATCAAACTACCGACTCAGATCATTCATGCCAAAGACGACCCTTTCATGACCGATGATGTGATCCCAAAATTTGTTCTGCCCGATAACATCGATTATCGACTGTTTCAAAAAGGCGGCCATGTTGGGTTTATTACTGGCAGTACACTCAAGCCAAGGTTTTGGTTAGAAGAAGCCTTGCCTGCCTACTATGAAAGTATCCAAGATTCGGCATAATGACCGAGCCTTAGTAAATAGAAGTAAAACAATACTAAGCACACGCATTTCTACATCAATAAACCTATTTATGAACATAAAAGAGAGAAGTATTTATGATCATCCCATGGCAAGACATTGCGCCAGAGACACTGGAAAACCTCATCAAAGAGTTCGTGCTGCGTGAAGGCACAGACTACGGCGACGTAGAGGTTTCGCTGCAAAACAAGATTGATCAAGTGAAACATCAATTAGCTTCAGGAGAAGTCAACATCGTGTTTTCTGAGCTCCATGAAACCGTTGATATTCAAGTCACAAAACGCTTCTAAGCTGCGCTCATAAAGGAGCCGTGTTATAGTGGTAAACGATTGCTAACAAGTAAGTTACTCAAAAGACAAGGGTTGTCATGTCCGCTAAACATCCAATTATTGCGGTGACGGGTTCATCTGGAGCCGGCACCACCACCACCTCAGAAGCCTTCCGTAAAATGTTCAATATGATGGACGTGAAGGCCGCTTGGGTTGAAGGGGATAGTTTCCATCGCTTCACTCGCCCAGAGATGGATGTCGAGATCCGTAAAGCGCGCGAGCAAGGTAAGCACATCAGCTACTTTGGTCCACAAGCCAACGACTTTGGTGCGCTAGAAGAGTTCTTCCGTAAATACGGTAACGAAGGTACAGGCAAGGTACGTAGCTACCTGCACACGTTCGATGAAGCCGTTCCTTACAATCAAATGCCAGGCACCTTTACGCCATGGCAAGAGATCCCAGAAAATTCAGATGTGATGTTTTACGAAGGCCTGCACGGCGGTGTGGTTGATGGCGATATCAATGTTTCTCAACACGTCGACTTGCTGATCGGCATGGTACCTATCGTCAACTTAGAATGGATCCAGAAATTCGTTCGCGACACACGCGATCGTGGTCATTCTCGTGAAGCAGTAATGGACTCGATTGTTCGCTCGATGGATGATTACCTTAACTACATTACTCCTCAGTTTTCGCGTACTCACATCAACTTTCAGCGTGTTCCAACGGTAGACACATCAAACCCTCTCAACGCTAAAGGGATCCCAAGTTTAGACGAAAGCTTCGTTGTTATACGTTTGCGCGGCATCAAAAACGTCGATTTCCCTTACCTTTTAGCTATGATTGATGGCTCATTTATGTCTCGCCACAACACGCTTGTGGTACCAGGAGGGAAGATGAGTTTTGCTATGGAGCTCATTGTAAGGCCGATCCTACAACAACTCATCGAAACCGGAAAAATTGGTTAACAGAGCACCATTCTGGTTGATTACTTTTCATACCGTGATCATGTGCACAATTTTGCGTAAAAAATCGTAGCTTGGTCACGATTAAAATCAAGAAATAGTACCTGAAAAAGGATACTATTCTTAAACGAAACACAAGATAGCTTGCAGCGCTCAACGAGTGCTCTTATCCTACAAGTCAATCCAGGCTTAGCTAAAATACGGAAAGCGGCAAGCATACCCTGCAGAGGAAGTGAGATATTATGGTTCTAGGTAAACCTCAAACCGATCCAACATTAGAGTGGTTCCTTTCACACTGTCATATTCATAAGTACCCATCAAAAAGTACTTTGATTCATGCTGGTGAAAAGGCAGAAACCTTGTACTACATTGTTAAAGGTTCTGTGGCAGTTCTTATCAAAGACGAAGAAGGTAAGGAAATGATTCTTTCTTACCTAAACCAAGGCGACTTCATCGGTGAGCTAGGCTTATTCGAAGAAGACCAAGAGCGTACAGCTTGGGTTCGTGCAAAATCTCCTTGTGAAGTAGCTGAAATTTCTTTCAAGAAATTCCGTCAACTTATCCAAGTGAACCCAGACATCCTAATGCGTCTATCAGCGCAAATGGCAAACCGTCTACAAGTAACTAGCCAAAAAGTTGGTGACTTAGCGTTCCTTGACGTAACTGGTCGTATCGCACAAACGCTACTAAACCTAGCAAAACAACCAGATGCAATGACTCACCCTGACGGCATGCAAATCAAGATCACTCGCCAAGAGATTGGCCAGATCGTTGGTTGTTCTCGTGAGACAGTTGGTCGTATCTTGAAGATGCTAGAAGAGCAGAACCTAATTTCTGCACACGGTAAAACTATCGTGGTATATGGCACTCGTTAATCTCGATTAACTGAGCCTAAAATTTGAAAGCCACCAAATGCAAATTTGGTGGCTTTTTTGTTTTCTAAAGATCTACAAAGAAAATACGAATGAAACACCTACAGCTTCGAAGCGCAAACACTCTCGAAGCGAAGCCTATCTGCATCTTTAGGGTAAAGTCCGTACTCGTATCTTTCTTTAACCGTTAGTGCTTTCGAAGATCTTGTCAGCCGATGCTGCCACAAAACCGGTATAAAGCTCACCATTAGCCATCGCATAACGCTTAGCGAACTCATAGAAGCCTCCAGGAATCATCTCATTGCCCTCAACAAATGAAACTGGGACTTTATCTGCCATTGTTGATGATTGCTCTAATAAGACCTCTGGAGAGCCTTTAACCTGGCCACCAGATGCATTGATCGTGAAGCCTGATTCGCTCAAATAATCATTCACTGCCTGCACTTCATCAAAAGCATCGAGTTGATTAACGCTCACTGTAAAGTGGTTGGCACCGTAACCATGAGCTGCGAGCCAAGACGCGTATTCACTCTCTTTTGCAAGCACTTGGAAATCAGCGAAGCTCAAATCCCATTGGCGACCACCAAACAAGAATTCATGGCCTTGAAGCTTGCTTACGTCGACTTGCTCAACCAATTTAGCAACGATCTGTTGTAAGTCACTTGAACACTCTTCGACCTTCAACTCACTAATGAACACTTTAGGTTGATTTGGATCTGGGTGCTCGTAATGCTTCGCGACTAGCTTCTTACTCTCAAACAAGTAATCGCCACACGCTTTATAACCTAGCTCAAGGAAAGGCTTAGCCAATGTTTCAATACCTAGCGGAGCAACATTGAAAGTACGCAGTGCAATGTGATCATTAATCAGAGCTTCGTCTTCTTTCAGCAAGTGATGTACTTTCTCAGCCGATGGACAAAGCCTGTGAATGTAATCGTCCCAAAGTGATTTAAAGAGTAGATCGGGCGTCATGGTGACTCCTTGTCAGAGGTTCTAGCAAGCTAGTAATTTGGATTAGAAAGGGAGAGGCTGAGACACAGAGTCAGCAGCCATCAGCCTGTGACATACTTGTTCTATTATTATCTACCGCCCAATCTAGGTGTCGGACGTGATGGAAAAGGGAAGCGATAACACCACTTCCCTATTTCAAGCTTAACCAATGAGCCTAAGACTCATTAGCCTAAATTAAAGCTCAATACCCGGGCTAAACGTTGCTGGAAGTTGAGTTTCACCGCCTTCCATTGAAGCCATAGGATAAGCACAGTAGTCCGCCGCATAGTAAGCACTTGGGCGTAGGTTGCCTGAAGCACCCGGACCACCAAATGGTGCATCACCACTTGCGCCTGTTAGCTGACGGTTACGGTTAACAATACCCGCACGGATATGGTCAACGAAGTATTCCCATTCAGAATCATCTGTTGATACAAGACCCGCAGACAAACCAAAACGAGTGTCGTTAGCTAGCTCAACCGCTTGCTTTAGCGATTGGTAACGAACCACTTGTAGCAGTGGACCGAAGTACTCTTCATCCGGCAGCTCAGCAATGTTGGTTGCGTCGATAATACCCGGAGAAACAAACGCCGCTTGACCCGCTTTTGCTTCTACTAGGCTGACGCCGCCTAACGATTGTAGATTCGCTTGCGCGTCCAGAATGAACTTAGCCGCAGCTTCAGAGATCTGAGGACCCATGAAGGGTGCTGGTTCAGCGAATGGCTGATCAACACGAATCTTTTGCGTCGCTGCGACCAGCTTATCGAGTAGCAGATCCCCCTTCTCGCCAACAGGCACGTACAAACGACGAGCACATGTACAACGTTGACCCGCACTGATGAACGCCGATTGGATAATGGTGTATACCGTTGCGTCTGCGTCACCATATTGGTCACTGATCACCATAGGGTTATTGCCACCCATCTCTAGTGCCAGCATCTTGCCCGGTTGGCCCGCGAATTGACGGTGAAGGATATGCCCCGTATTAGCACTACCTGTGAACAGCACGCCATCAAGACCTTTAGCATCGGCCAGTGCGATACCTGTCTCTTTAGCGCCTTGTACTAGGTTGATTACGCCAGCAGGAAGACCCGCTTCTTGCCATAGCTTCATTGCGAATTCACCCGTCCAAGGTGTCTGCTCTGAAGGCTTGAATACTACGGTGTTGCCCGATAGCAGAGCTGGAACAATATGACCGTTAGGTAAGTGACCAGGGAAGTTGTAAGGCCCAAATACCGCCATCACGCCCAATGGACGGTGACGAAGTACAATTTGGTTGCCAGCCGCTCCACGTGAAGCTTCACCTGTACGCTCGTGGTAAGCACGGATAGAGATAGCAATTTTGCCTGCCATCGCGCCCGCTTCAGTGCGAGTTTCCCAAATCGGTTTACCCGTCTCTTTCGCGATGATTTGCGCGATTTCTTCGCTGTTCTCTTTAACTTTCTCAGCAAAGTTCAACACGATCGCTTCACGCTCTGCAAAGCTCAGTTTTTTCCAAACCAAGAAGGCTTCACGAGCTGCTGCTACTGCAGATTCAACCTGTGCTGGTGTCGCGCTATCACCCTGCCACACTACTTCATTGTTGTATGGGCTTACTGATGTCATGGCGTCACCTTGACCTGCCACCCACTGTCCTGCTATCCACTGAGTCATACTTCTATCCTTAAAATCTTCGACAGATAATCGCCGCTCTTATTGAGCCAACATGCGAACGAATTCGCCTTCTTTTACTTCAAGAGCGCTTGCTACTTCAGATGATAAAATCACTGTGTCGCTTGCTTGGTCATACGCACCTTTCGCGGCTACTGCGCGGAAGTTCTCAAACGAGGTATTACCAATTAGGAAGTCTTTAGAGCTAGAGTGCTCTGCAATTTGAACCTGTGCTCGAATTGAGTGACGCACAGATTCGATGTTTCTTAGATCACACTCAACCGTTGGGCCTGCATCAAAGATGTCGACATAACCACGGTTGGTGAAACCTTCACGTTCCAGCAACTTAAGTGCAGGGCGCGTATTGTCATGTACCTCTCCGATCACCGCTTGAGCTTCTTTGCTCAGTAGGTTCACGTAGATAGGTAGCTTAGGCATTAGGTCAGCAATGAAGCCTTTCTTACCAATACCGGTTAGGTAATCGGCAAGCGTGAAGTCAATCGAGAAGAAATGTTCTTGCAGCCATTGCCAGAAAGGAGAATTGCCTTCCGCATCTGATACACCACGCATCTCAGCAAAGATCGTTTTTGAGAAACGCTCTGGGTGCTCAGCCATCAGTAGGAAACGACACTTAGACATCAGTCGACCGTTTAAGCCTTTGCGGTAATCAGGACGTAAGAACAGCGTACAAATTTCGCTGCAGCCTGTGTAGTTATTACCAAACGTCAACAGCTTAACCACGTTATTCACTTTAAGGCGCTGTGAAGAGTGAACCACTTTACTGATGTGGTACGAGTAAAAAGGCACATCCCAGCCAATGGAAGCTTCGATACCCGTTGTACCAGCAACTTCGCCAGTTTCAGCGTCGAAACCCACCATTAGATAGCCTTCATCACCGGGTTCGGTCACGTCTGCTTTCGCAAAGCTGTATTCAGAATGGGTAATACGATTGGTTAACAGTTCTTCGTTAACCGGAAGAGATGTGAATCCATGACCTGATTCAACTGCACAGGTGTGCAGCGCATCGTAATCAGACAGTTTTATTGGGCGAACAACTAGCATCAATATTCCCTCCAGATGCAAAATAGGCCCAAAACCAGAAGCTTGGGCCTTTAGCAGAACGTCATGGGATCGCTCTATTGGCGATCATTCCTATGACGCCGCTCAGGCTAAACTAGCGTAGCGATTGCTTTGTCTAGTTTTGATAAACCTTCTTCAATTTCTTGTTTAGTGATAACCAGTGATGGAGTAAAACGAACCACGTTTGCACCCGCAACCAGTACCATTAGGCCTTGCTCGCCTGCTGCTACTAATACGTCACGCGCACGCCCTTGCCATTCGTCATTCAGTGCAGCACCTAACAATAGGCCTTTACCACGAATCTCACTGAAAATTTGGTATTTGTCGTTAATCTTAGTTAGACCATCACGGAATAGCGCTTCACGCTCTTTTACGCCTTCTAGAGTCTCAGGTTGGCTAACTACGTCAACCACTGCTTCAGCTACCGCACACGCCAGTGGGTTACCACCGTATGTAGAACCGTGCGTACCAACCTTAAGGTGTGTAGCCAGTTCAGACGTCGTCAGCATTGCGCCGATAGGGAAACCGCCACCTAGAGACTTCGCTGTGCTTAGAATGTCTGGCGTCACGCCCAGACCTTGGTAAGCATAGAAGTTACCAGTACGACCATTACCTGTTTGTACTTCATCAAAAATCAACAATGCATTGTGCTTGTCACACAGTTCACGAACCGTATTCACGAACTCAGCCGTTGGAGAGATGATACCGCCCTCGCCTTGCAGAGGTTCCATCATGATGGCACAAGTGCGATCAGAGATATGCGCTTCTAGAGCGGCAATATCGTTGTAAGGTAGGTGAGTTACATCGCCAGGTTTTGGACCGAAGCCATCTGAGTAAGCTTCTTGACCACCAACGGTTACAGTAAAGAAAGTACGACCGTGGAAACCTTGTTTGAATGCAATGATTTCAGATTTCTCAGGACCGTGAACATCCGCAGCCCAACGACGAGCTAGCTTAAGTGCTGCTTCGTTCGCTTCTGCACCAGAGTTCGCAAAGAATACTTTTTCTGCAAAACATACGTCAGTTAGCTTCTTCGCTAGACGCAGTGCAGGTTCGTTAGTCATTACATTACTTAGGTGCCAAATCTTGTTTGCTTGCTCGGTAACAGCATTAACCATTGCTGGGTGACAGTGACCCAAACAGCTCACAGCGATACCACCAGCAAAGTCGATATACTCTCGGCCTTGTTGGTCCCAAACGCGTGCGCCTTCCCCTTTTACTGGGATCATTTCCATTGGGTTATAACAAGGCACCATCACCTCATTAAACAGACTACGTTCTACTTTATTTTCCACTGTCATCGTACATTCCTTCTCGATACCGCAAGCTTCGCAAATAAGCGTAATGGTTCATAAGTGAGACAAAGATATTTTGTCTCGCCATAATCCCGCTGCAGCATTATATTTACATTTAATTAACCTTTTCAATAGTAGATTATTCTTTAGCCATCCCTTACAACCAGCTAAACGTCACTACCTATGACTATTTATGCATCAATTAATCTGTTTTATGAAGCTTTTTTTACCTAAACGTATAACCAGCAACAGCAAAGCCTTACTGGCATTGCGGTATATTGGGTTCGAGACGAAATAACGCGAATAATTTTGCATAGGCTAAAAACTTAGCCTGACGAGGGAGAAATGTTATAAAAAGTGATCGGCGTCAGAGGGATGAAGACGCGTAGCGCCCGAATTTAAACGCTTAACGGGTAATGGAATACGTTAAACTGGCTTATTTAGACGGAGAAAGAGTCAAATTTAAACACTCAGCGTGCTAGGAAGTTAGCGAGAAGCTGGTGTCCTTGCTCTGTTTTAATCGATTCAGGGTGAAATTGGACGGCATCAATCGGCAAGGTTTTGTGTTGATAACCCATGATCTCATCCATGCTACCATCTTCAAATTCCGTCCAAGACGTCAGCTCAAAACAGTCTGGTAATGTGCCGTTTTTCACCACTAAAGAGTGGTAACGAGTCACAGTCAGAGGGTTATTGAGACCTTGAAAAACACTCTTCCCGTTATGACGAATAGGCGAGGTTTTACCGTGCATCACTTGTCTGGCTCTCACCACTTCACCACCAAAGACTTGAGCAATGGCTTGATGACCAAGACACACACCTAAGATCGGCAGCTTACCAACGAAGTGTTCAATCACCTGCAGCGAAATTCCCGCATCATCGGGCGTACATGGGCCCGGCGAGATAACAAGATGGCTAGGATTTAACGCTTCGATGCCCGCAATATCAATCTCATCGTTGCGAACAACTTTTACAGTTACCCCTAACTCACAGAAATACTGATACAAGTTATAGGTAAAAGAGTCGTAGTTATCGATGATAAGTAACATGGGTCGAAATCGTTTGCTAAATACTAAAGGATTGGGAGATATAGGGGCGGTATTGTGCAATACCCATAGCGAAAGGCAAGTGGAAACTGCATTTCGCCAATAATTAAGGCCAACCTAAGTTGACCTTAATTGTTTACAGATAGCGTTAAGTTATCTGAATTGGCTTACTTGTATGGCAAGCCAATCTATTTGTGATTGAGCTACTTACGACGACGCCACATTGCTAAGCCAAATAGTGACATAAGAGCACCGAAGCCAAATGAACCGCCTACTCTTAGCTCAAGAACGGCAGGATCATGATCCGATGAACGGAAGTGATCTTGGTACTTAGGTAGGTCACCTTTGTACTCTTCGTTGTAGTCAAACAACGTCGACTCACCACCATTGATGTGCCAATCGGTAGCATCGACAACCCTATCTTTCAGGCTTTCGCTGATCAGCAGGTGGTCTAGAGCGCCAACTTCATCATTGTATGAGTAGCTCCAGCTGTCTGGGTGCTTTTGAGCCACAGCATTGATATAACCGTAGTTCTTCGTAATCACCGCACCGCTATCACCAAACTGCTCAACACCATCAATGTAAGTGTTACGCGCCGCTTTAATTTGCTTTCCGTATTTCTCTTCAGAGTAATCCGTTAGCACCAACATTGGATCTTCCATGCCATACGAATTCATATCACCCAGAATCACTTTATGACCTTCAATGCCATCGAGTGCTTCGCCCAGTGCCACCGCCGCAGCTACGCGGAAGTTCTCACATGAGCCTTGCTTGTCGGCATCAACACCACCTTGACCGCCCTGTTCAACCGGTGCTGCATCTTCCCAACACTTAGAGCCTTTCGATTTAAAGTGGTTAATCGCTACGGTGAGTTTCTCTTTGGTACCTTTAACCTTGAAGGTTGGCGCTAATGAGTCACGTTGGTAGTTCTTACCGTCTTCAATCACCTTGCCTGAATCGTCTAACACCTCTGGTGCTTGTTGGCTTGGCATCGCGATAACACGGCTGTCTTTAAGCTTAACCACCTTCTTACGGTAGATAACACCCGTTGTGATAACGTCAGTACCAATAGAGTCCATCTCGTCGGTTACGCCGTCTTCGTTCGAGTCGACAGCCACAAAGGTATAACGGTCTTTCTTACGCTCAATGCGATCATTCAGTTGGTTTACAAGTTGCTGAATGGCAGAGCCTTCACCAAAGCCATTGTTCTCAATTTCCATCAAGCCAATGATGTCTGCATCTAAGCGAAGAATCGCGTTCACAATCTTCTCTTGCTGCATCTCAAACTCAGTGATGGTGTTCGCGCCACGGTTATTGCCGTGCTGATTCGCGTCGCCACCAAATGGAGAGTTGAAGTAGTTCAATACGTTGAAGGTCGCAATACGTAGGTCGCCTTCATCCATGTCTGGTTTGTCGGTACGCGGATCGTTACGCACATAGTTTTCAGCCGAGATCTGGTTAGTCGCAATTAAACGGTACTCACCGTAGCTGTAAGTCAGCACGCCTTCTAGGCCAACAATGGTGTCATCAATGCGGATGTAATCTTCTGTTGAACCATCTTGGTCGATATCAGTGCGGCCAAAATCTGGGTAGAAAGGGACTTGTCCATCAGCCGCTTTTTGATCGGTTTCAACGAAAAGACGGCGGTCTGCGTTGTCTTCAGTTTGCTGCTTCGCTTCGTCAGATCCCGCGGCGAAAAGCTGGTTCGGCTGCATGTTAATACGCTCATGCGCCAGTACCATGTTGTTACGACGACCTGCGTAGTCATAACCAAAGGTACGCGTCACACGCATATCAAGCGCTTCGGTTGTTTTCACCAACATGCCTTCGTAGCGTTCAAGCGTTGCAGCGAAGTTCTCGTCACTGTCTAGCACTTCAATCGCCGTAGCTTCAGGTGCCTGCTGCTCGCCCTGTTTTAGCCATTGGTTGTTTTCTACTTTCAGCTGAGTGTGGCTGTAGTATTCTTGAACCTTGCCTTTCACACACACTACATCACCGGCTACTAGCTCTGAGCTCGACTGGTTGGTATGAATAAATAGACCCTCAGAAGTGCTTGAGTTGAAATCATCCTCAAGTGCTTGCAGGTAGAAGCCTTTAGTTAGGCCTGTTGTTACCGCACTTACCACACCTTTTACGAAATATTCATCGTCGGTGATGTATGGGTAGCCATCGATGAATGGCGATGTAGCGCCCTCACCTTGGATTTCTTGAATGGTGGTGAATACTGGGTCAGAGCCATCTTGTGTACAAGTGAACGCTTCTGGCAGTTCAACGCTGTCTAGTGAACCTAGGCCTTCAATGCTGTCTTTTGGTAGCGATACCCATTGTGAAGCATCAAACGTCGCAGAAGGTGTTTGTGTCGCACGAACCAAAGTAACATCTTTGCCCCAGTCCACATCGCCCATCAAACCAACAACATCATGTACCGAGCCGTCTGAATTCAAGATAGCCAGCGGGTCGTCACCATTATGATTGGCGATAGAGGCATTAATGATGTCAGCTTGAGCTTTAATCTCATCACTCGCACTAGAATGTGCGACCACGAGTACTTCACCGGGTGCTAAAACGTGTCCATCTAAAGGTAAAGTGGCACCCCATGATCCGTTGCCATTGGCAGATTTCGCCAATGAGTAACCATCTAAACTAATGCTGCTATCGCCACTATTGGCAATCTCAACCGCTTTGTTATAGCTGCCGCCTTCCACATATTGTGAAATAAACAAATCAGCGTGTGCGCTTGTAGTTAACAAGCTACCAATTGCCACTGCTAGCAATGAAGGTTTGTGTAAAAGAGCCATCCGTTTCACCTGAGTTCATCGAGTTATAGTCACTGCCATCTATGGGCAGTCATGTATTTTGTGGTAACTATCAGGTTTATTTATGAAAGGAATAAGTCAGTTGGCAAGAAAATGAGGAACTTATCACTTTGGAATCATCAATTGTTTGGCACGTTATATATTTCCAACATATATAGAAACGAGTGTGATTTTATAAAGCTTGAGGGTACCAAATAAGATCATCTGCACAGCATTACAGCGATGGATATGCTAGCTAAATACTGGGTAAATTATCAATTCAAACAAGGGGGTTTCGAGGAAGGCAAATGGAATGGGCATGAAAAAGCCCAAAGTAAACAACAGCTACTTTGGGCTCAAATTCTCAAGCGAGTTGTGTTAGTTCACCCTATGGGCGAGTAACAAAACCTACTGCTTCGTATGCTTTTTTCAGTGTCACTGCAGCACGTTCAGAGGCTTTTTCAGCACCGGCTTTCATTACTGCGTCCATGTAGGCACGGTCAGCACGGATACGGTGATATTCAGCTTGAATCGGCTCAAGCATCTCAACCAATGCTGCGCCTACGTCTTTCTTGAACGGACCGTACATTTCAACGCCTTGGTACTGCGCTTCGATCTCTTCGAACGTTTTACCCGTCGCTGCAGAGTACAGACCCATTAGGTTAGAGATACCCGCTTTGTTTTCCCAATCGTGAGCAATGCGTGGTGGTGTTTCTGCATCGGTTTGCGCTTTGTTGATCTTCTTGATGATCGACTTAGGCTCTTCTAGCAGAGTAATCACGTTCTTACGGTTGTCGTCTGACTTAGACATCTTCTTCGTCGCGTCTTGCAGGCTCATTACACGTGCATTCACTGTTGGAATGTAAGGTTCTGGTACTTGGAAGATTGGCGTTTCAGGACCGTAGATGTTATTGAAGCGAGTTGCGATATCACGCGCTAGCTCTAGGTGTTGTTTCTGGTCGCTACCTACAGGTACTTGGTGAGCACCGTAAAGCAGGATGTCTGCAGCCATCAACACTGGGTAGTCGTATAGGCCTACGTTTACGTCGTTTGAGTGACGTGCAGACTTATCTTTAAACTGAGTCATACGGCTCAGTTCACCCATTTGTGTGTAACAGTTAAGAAGCCAACCAAGTTGAGCATGCTCTGGTACGTGTGACTGAACAAATAGCGTGCTCTTCTTTGGATCAACACCGACAGCAAGACAGGTTGCTAGTGCGTCTAGAGTCGCTTCATGCAGTGCTTTCGGATCTTGGCGAACCGTAATTGCGTGAAGGTCTACAACACAGTATTGGCAATCGTAATCATCTTGCATCTGTTGCCATTGACGTAGAGCACCCAAGTAGTTACCGATACTTAGTTCACCAGATGGTTGAACACCACTCAATACGATGGGCTTGCTCATGGTTTTAATTCCTTTGCTTATTCGCTAAGTTTATTGAACGCTTAGCTTCTTAACTTAAATATAGAAAAGCCGCACAGCTCTTCTGTACGGCTCATCCAGTGTACTCATTGATAAGTATTTTGCTAGTAGGTTAGCTAACTTTTGTCCGTTTTATGCTGAAACTAGAACGACATCTAGTAATTGCGCGACGTTATCCGCGACATAGTCAGGGTTTGATGCTGAAATCGGCTCGCCGTGGTTATAACCGTAAGTCAGACCAAACGAGTGACAACCTGCATTCTTAGCCGCTTTAATGTCGTTGCTTGAATCGCCAACCATCAACATCTCTTCCGCTTTTACATTGTGCTTTTCTAGCAACCAGTTCAGAGCGACTGGGTTCGGTTTTTTCTCTGGGAAAGAGTCGCCACCCAACACATCAACAAAGTACTTATCAATACCGTGTTGCGCCAGTACGTCTGGTACAAACTTCGATGGCTTGTTGGTAACCAGCGCCATAGTGAAGCCGGCTTTATCCAGCTCAGCCAGCGTCTCTTTAACCGATGGGTAAAGGTGACTTAGCTTGTGACCGCCCTGCTCATAGAAATCATCAAACAGGATGCGTGCTTTTTTCAGTAGCTCTGGCTCTAGGCTTGGGTCAACCGTCAAGTTACGGCTGAGTGAACGTCCGATAAGAACATCAGCACCATTACCTACGTAGTCGCGAACTTGTTCTTCGCTCACTGAAGGGAAGCCCAACTCCTGACAAGCTTGGTCAGCAGCAACGGCCAAATCAGGCACGCTGTCTAACAAGGTTCCATCCAAATCAAAGGCGATCAGTTTTATTGAGCTTAATGACATCTTACTTTCCTATTTATTATGTTCGTCTTATGAGTTGAGCTATAAGACGTAAAAAAGGGGCAAATTAGCCCCTTAATATTCAATCTATCTGTAGTTTTACGATTATGCGTTTACTTTTGCAAGCTCTGCACGCATCTCATCAATCACTTCTTTGTAATCTGGTTGATTGAAGATAGCTGAACCCGCAACGAACATATCTGCGCCCGCTTCTGCGATTTCACGGATGTTATCAACCTTCACGCCGCCATCAATCTCAAGGCGAATGTCACGGCCTGACTCATCAATCAGCTTACGAACAGCACGTAGTTTATCTAGCGTGTGCGGAATGAAAGATTGACCGCCGAAGCCTGGGTTCACAGACATCAGTAGAATCATGTCTACTTTGTCTAGGATGTAATCTAAGCAAGAAAGCGGCGTTGCAGGGTTAAGAACCACACCCGCTTTACAGCCGTGCTCTTTGATTAGCTGTAGAGTGCGATCGATGTGCTCTGAAGCTTCAACGTGGAAGGTAATCATTGATGCGCCGGCTTTAGCAAACTCAGGCACGATGCTGTCTACTGGCTTAACCATAAGGTGAACATCGATAGGAGCCGTAATACCGTAGTCGCGCAGCGCTTTACAGATAGGCGCGCCAAAAGTCAGGTTAGGTACGTAGTGGTTGTCCATCACATCGAAGTGCACAACATCAGCACCAGCTGCGAGTACTTTTTCTACGTCTTCACCAAGACGAGCAAAATCTGCAGACAAAATCGATGGAGCGATTAGAAAATCTTTCATACCAAACCTCTTAAGAGTGAGTAAATTGCGAATATCACCGCCTTGTGACATCTCATATACAAATACAAGACTCAATTCCAAGACTATTTGGTGTGCAATTCTACCTAAGCAACTAAGCAGATCCTAGCAGTTCGAAAGATTAGTTTATGAAAGTACCCGTTGGTCACTCAATTTAATGAGTTCGAGGGTTATGTTGGCCGCTACAATTCTTCTGAAGCGTGTTGCTGGTTTTTCTCTTTATGAAAAAGTGCCAGTAACTCATCGACTTTATTGCGCCCTGCGCCATTACGGCTAATGGTGCGCTTAACCTTGACCACGTTCAGTTCTGCACCATGGTATAAACGGCGCGTTAAGGTGGTGTCATGGTTTGAGATCAAGACAGGGATGCCTCGTTCCATCGCTGCTTTTTCAGCAACATCCGCCAGTGCAGCTTGGTCATCTAAGCTAAAGCCATTACCTGCGTAAGAGGTAAAGTTTGCCGTGTTCGACAGTGGTGCGTATGGAGGATCGCAGTAAACCACACAGCCTTTGCGCGCGCGGCTAAAGGTTTCATGGTATCCCTCACAGACGAAGGTGGCTTTTTTCGCTTTCTCGGCAAAAAATTCCAGCTCAGCTTCTGGGAAGTAAGGTTTTTTATAAGAACCAAATGGAACGTTAAAACCGCCCTTCTTGTTGTAACGACATAGGCCATTGAAGCCAAATCGGTTCATATACAAGAAAGCCAATGAACGATACATGACGTTATCTGTACCATTGAACTCAGCGCGAATATCTAAGAAGGCTTCTTTACGGTTGTTCTCAGGACAGAACCAGCGCTTCGCTTCCGTGATATAAGTTTCAGGATCGGTTTTAAGCAGGTTGTACAGGTTGATAAGATCGGGATTGATATCTGCAAGCAGGTACTGTTCAAAGTCAGTATTCAGAAATACTGAGCCGGCACCGACAAACGGTTCTACCAATTTACGAGCAGGTGGCAGGTGACGTTGGATGTCTTCAACTAGGCCATATTTACCACCAGCCCATTTTAGAAAGGCACGCTGCTTTTTCATTTACTGCTCTATCTATCAACTCAAAAATAAGGCTGCGGAATGTAACATATTTTGAGGCTAAGCTCAGGGTTATTTCGCACGTTCTATCTCTCGATGCACTTGATTCATCGATTTTGCCCAAGGTTCCAACTGTTGAAGGGGTTTTGATAACGCACTTACCGCGTCTCTCGCCACTTGAATCGTTGGGTAATCTTGATAAGTGATAATAAACCACTTGGTGTCGTTGCGAAGTGTTGGGTAAATACGAACCTTGTTCTCAAGGTCATACTCTTCAATGAAAGACTGTACGTCGTCCAATGAGGTCATCGCACTCAACTGCAAAGTATAAGCTCGCGGAGAGATAGCTTGTAACTCTTCGCGAGAAAATGAGAATGTAATTTTCTTAGTCGGTGGCGTGGACTGGGTTAGGTCTGTTGCTTCATCGGCTGAAGGCTGTGACTCCACTTTGTCTGCATCTGATTGCGAACTCACCGCGGCACCTGTGTTTTCTTCAACAGCAGCATCAATCGCACTGGTATCGGCACTTTCAGGTTTATCATCAAGCAAGGCATCAACCACATCAGAGGTGATTACGACACGCTGCTGATCTTGTTCGACTTCTCCAACACTCGCGGTATCTTCAACGACAGTCGGTGGCAAAGATGAGCTGTCGTCATCAGCACCTTGATAACTCATGTCAGCTTCGGCTTCAGAATCGTCCATTCCGTCGATTCCAGCTTGCTCGGTACCACTTTCCACTTCAAAAGTTGGGATAGCTGTCTGTTCAATCGGAGCGATAAGAGATTGCGCTTTATCGTCAGGGGTTGGTTGACTGAACATCCACCAATAACCACCACCAATTAAAATCAACAGCAAGGCCACCACAATCGCGATATTGATGGGTGAGCCAATAATTGAGCGAATAATAATCCTTTTTTCCACTTTCAATTCTCCTAAAGCCATTAACTCACCGGGCAGAGGTTGCGCTTTATTAAACGCACGTCGCACGCAAGTTTCAGACTCATCATCAACATATCGAATCACCAGTGATTCAAAGAAATGTTCAGCTTCTGGTTGCGAAAGGTCATCGATCTCAAGATCGATAGGTTTGTGTTGTTGACCGTAGCTCAAACGCGTTAATAACGTATCTAAGTGGCCAGGTTCCGAGAAGAGAACGATATTGATCGTCCATTGAGGGTTTGATTGAGCTTCCAGTACCAACATCCATAATTCGGATACCAATAGCTCAGAAAGTCGTTGGGCATCATCAACGACGATAACCACATTACACGGTTCTCCATCCAGTAACCTTGTTAGGCTATCCGATAAAGAATCATGTTGATTAAACAGGGGATCAGAAACAATTTGGCTAAGAATGAGCGCACGGCGTTGTTGATCGTCTTGGCTTGGATGACAAAGCAGTAAACACTGATTTTTTTCTGTCGACCATGCTTCAAGATAACGCTGAGCCAACCAAGATCGGCCAGAGCCAGCTTTGCCCGCCACCGTCACAAGGTTTGAACCAAAGTTAGTCAAAAGCTGTAAGCGCTCTAGCAGCTCAACTTGAGATTCTAACTCTAATACTCTTAATTCATGAGCCAAACTCATTGGGGATCCCTACTGATAAGATCGATCAGTAAAACGCTTCAGTTGCCTAGAGTTTAGCTAGGCAACCTCACAACCAAATTTAAAGAGTACGGCAGAAATCGATCGCTTGTTTAATGATGTCTTGAGGCACATCAGCAACCACTTCAGCAGTACCAATACTTGTTGGTAATACCAAACGCAACTGACCAGACAGCACTTTTTTATCGCGCATCATGTGCTTCATAAAGTCTTCAAAAGACATGCTTTCTGGCGTATGGATTGGTAGTTTCGCATTCTTGAGTATAGAAATAATTCGCTCAAGTTGCTGCTGAGAGATCAGTCCCTGTAATTGAGCTGTTTTAGCTGCCATTACAGTGCCTGACGACACAGCTTCACCATGTAGCCAATTACCATAGCCTAGTTCTGCTTCAATCGCATGACCAAATGTATGACCTAGGTTCAATAACGCTCTGATTCCTGACTCTTTTTCATCTAGAGCCACCACTTCAGCCTTAATTGCACAACAACGAGCAATCGCGGTAATCAGTGCTTCTTCATCAAGTTGATAAAGTTTCTCTAGATTCTGCTCCAACCAATCAAAGAAGGCTTCATCGTAAATGATGCCGTATTTGATCACCTCAGCAATGCCCGCTGCAAACTCACGCTCTGGAAGCGTTGATAAACAGTTGGTATCGATGATCACAGATTTCGGTTGGTAAAAAGCGCCGATCATATTCTTACCAAGAGGATGGTTTACTGCGGTTTTACCACCAACAGAAGAGTCCACTTGAGAAAGAAGGGTCGTCGGGATTTGAATGAAATCAATACCGCGCTGGTAACAAGAGGCAGCAAAACCGACCAAGTCACCGATAACACCACCTCCTAAAGCAATCACCACCACATCGCGGCTGTAATTTCCTTCAAGCATGTAGCTCATCACTGAATTGAACGTTTCAAGGGTTTTGTACTGTTCACCGTCTGGCAGCTCGAGAAGAGATGTCTGACAGCCGACTTGATCCAATAGCGATAAAATTTTATCAGCATAAAGAGGCGCTACTGTCACATTACTGATAACAACAACTTTCTGCTTACCTGATAAAAAAGAAAGGTACGCCGGGTCTTCAAATAACCCGGCGCCAATAGAGATAGGGTAGCTACGCTCAGCTAGATTGACCGTAATCCGTTCCATGGGTTTGCTCTCCGAAAAAATGAACTTAACGTTCTTCTAGCATTTTTACGATCTGGTTGGCTACCACTTTTGCACTTTGGTCGTCAGTACGAACTGTGTAGTCCGCCACTTCTTCGTATAGTGCGTTGCGAGATACAGCTAGATCTTCTAGCACATCACGCGGGTTGTCTGTTTGAAGTAGAGGGCGTTTCTTGTCGCGGTTAGTGCGAGCAAGTTGCTTTTCAATTGTTGTCTCTAGGTATACAACAATGCCTCGTGCAGATAGACGGTTACGGTTTTCTTTGCTCAACACTGAACCACCACCTGTCGCAAGAACAATACCTTGTTCTTCTGTCAGATCATTGATTACAGATTCTTCGCGCTTACGGAAACCTTCTTCGCCCTCAACATCAAAAACCCATGCGATGTCTGCGCCAGTGCGCTCTTCGATCACAGTGTCAGAGTCTAGAAACTCCATATGAAGTTGGGAAGCTAGGTGTCTACCAATTGTACTTTTGCCGGCGCCCATTGGGCCAACAAGAAAAATATTGCGTTTCTCAGCCATGTTTTTAGCAGTAATTTACAACGTTAATTCAATGACATCGCCACAAGGTAGGTCAGTACAAGTACTGAAATTAAAAGGCCCGTGGCACCGATTCCTCACAGATAATTCGTGATAAGACCCGAAATTATCAAGGTTAGGTGCCACTAATGCAACTTTATTTTTAATCTAATTGTTCATTACTGAATCACAACTTTGGGTGTGACAAAAATAAGTAGTTCACTTTTACCCACATTTTCATAGCTGCGACGGAACAATGCGCCCAAAACTGGCAGGTCCCCCAACAGAGGAACTTTATCCACTGTACTGCTCACGCTGTGCTGAAATATCCCGCCAAGCACGACAGTTTCACCATTATTAACAAGCACTTGCGTACCTATTCTTTGCGTATCAATGGCGACCGCTTCACCGGTTCCAGTTTTTACCACTTGCCCTGGCCTATCTTGAGTCACGCTCAAATCCAATACCAAACGATTATCGGGCGTGATCTGCGGTGTCACCTTAAGACTCAACACGGCTTTCTTAAATGCAACCGACGTAGCGCCACTTGAAGATGACTCTAAGTAAGGAATTTCAGTACCTTGCTCAATATAAGCCGGCTTTTTATTGGTGGTGATTAAGCGTGGACTAGAAATGATTTCAGCTTTTGACTCTTGTTGCAGTGCCGACAGTTCAAGATCGAGTAAGGTATCTGAACCCAGTTTGGCCACCTGAAACGCAATACTCGAGGCGTTCGGCGATGTTGCCCCTAAATTGACGTTGAGATAGTCATCAATCACGCTGCTGCCGCTATCGTCGTCATACGGCGTAATCGCTGATGGGTGGTTACCTTCGATTGAGCCACCAACGGTGAAGCTTCCGTTGGTTGAGGAAACGCCCCAGCGCACGCCAAGCTCATCAAGATTACCCTCAGTAACCGTGACAATACGTGCCTCTATCTGTACCTGCTTCACGGGAATGTCTAACGATTCAATGATGCCTCGGATCACGGCAATGTTTTCTTCCAATTCACGAATGAGCAGTGAGTTGGTGCGCTCATCAATGGTAATCGAACCACGATCGGACAACATGCTGACCGCACCTTCACCTCCAATCATGTCAGCGATGTCGGTGGCTTTAGCAAAGTTAATCTTGATGATTTCCGATTTAAGCTCCCCTAACTCCTCTTCTAAGCGCGATTTCTCTAACGCTTGTTGCTCTCGAAGGTCGAGCTCCGCTTTCGGCGCGACCAAGATAACATTGCCATCAACACGCTTATCCAAGCCTTTAACTTGCAAGATAATGTCGAGAACTTGCTGCCAAGGTACGCCATCTAAGCGTAACGTCAGGTTTCCGGCTACCGAATCAGACACCACGAGATTGAAGTCGTTGTAATCGGCAATCAGTTGCAGGACATTTCGTACCGGGATATCCTGGAAGTTAATCGATATCAGCTTGCCCTCTTTCTCTAGAACGCTTTTTTCTTTGGTCGCTTCATCGAGCACCGGTTTGCTGATCACCACCTCAATAAAGCGCCCCTTTAGGTTGTATTCATACTGATAGTCATTGCTAATCGTCGCTAGAAGCCGAGTGCTTGGTGTCTCTTTATAGACTTCAATGCCTTCAACCAAGGTAGCGAAATCCTTCACATCCAGCAGGTAGAGCTTGTCATCATCAACTTGAATATTGATTAGCTCGATACTTAACCCTTCCTGAGCTCGTTGAACATCCACCACTGCTGTGCTGGTCGCCAGCTCAATAATGATGACGGCGTCTTTATCCTTATTGACCCTAAAATCAATATTCTCCAATTTGTTCGGTAAGCTCTCGGCATGGCTGAGCACGCTAACAACCAACATCACAGACACAGCAAAACCTTGTAGAGCCTTGCTCACTAATCCACTTATTCCTTTAATCATATTTACATCTCATATCCACATCATGTGACATTGGTTTACTTCAGAGCCAGCCTAACGTTGCGCTTATGCCAACAACCTAAGCCATCTGGAAGAGTTTCATTAATCTGAACGTATTGGCTCGTCACCTTAGTAACTCGGCCATTGTTTAAGCCGATAAACTGGCCTTTCTTGACGTTTACCACGTTGCCTTTGGGTGTTTGCACTAAGCCAAACACGCTTGAGCCACTGCCCATCACGCCTCTTAAACGAAGCTTACTCAGCGGGTACTTCTCTAACTTGCCATTACGAGAACGGGCGCTGGGTTGCCAACAGTCTTTCTTAACCAAGGGTTGGTTTTGCACAATGGCTTCTTTAGGCAGTTCAAAGGGAGGACGCAAAGATCGGCGCTGATAAGTCGCCGCCGTGAATTCAGTTGCTGGGACAAGTTGCTCGACATCTTTTCTCGCCTTGGCTTCAACCTGCACCACAAAGTCTTCGAGTGAGTCCTGATTGGCTTTGCAGCCTGACAGTGCAAGCAGCAACACGATTGAGTAAAGCGCGCTATTGGGTTTCATCATTGACCTCCGATTTAAACTGGTAGGTATAAGCTCGAACCCTAAAGTGCAACGTGCTGCTTTCTTGGCTGACTCGTTGCCAATTCACATCATCAAAGCTAATGATGCGCGGTAGCTTAGCGATGGCCGCAGAGAAGTCGCCAATCTCATGGTAGTCACCCGTCAGTTCGATATTGAGCGGTAAACGATAGAGGAACTCCTTGTTCTGCTTTTGTCCCCAATCGATTCGAGTGAAGGTCAGCGAGTTATCCAAGCCGAGTTCATTCACAGACGCCAACATACTGGCCAGCTCTTTTTGAACCGGCAGCTGCTCCAACAGATAATCGTAGCGACTAGTTAGCTCATCCAACTGGCTCTGCAACTTAGGTAAGGCTGCAACCTTGTTGGCCTTTATTCGCAAGGTCGCCTTTAAGGTTTGTTCTTGTTGCTTCATCTGTTGCAGTTCATCGTCGAGTGGCAACACATAAAGCCAAGTGCCGACACCTTGAATTAACACCATCAATACCAGAATGACTAAGAGCTGGGGCAGCAACGGCCACTCGGTGATCTCATCTATATCAAGCTCTTGCAGACTCATCATGCTTTGAAAGCTAGCCATGGTTAGCCCCCTTGCCTTTTCTATGTGCGGTCGTGCCCTCTAATGACACTGGACTGAACACAAAAGAGACCTTGAAGGTCTGAAACTCTTTATTGAAGCGCTTGCGGTTATGAACGATAGAGTGCATCTCGACCCCTTTCAAAGAATCTGAACGTTCGAGGTTGTCCAACATGGTGGCGAGACGAGCAGTGCTGTCGCTGATGCCCGACATTTCAATCTCCTGACCATTCATCTTTATCTTGTCGACATAGACACCCTCTGGAATCAGCTCCGGCATCAAGTTCATGAAGTCGGTGGTCTTATTACGGCCAAGCTGCAGCGACTCAACCACATCAAGTCGAGTCAGAATGGCTTTGTGTTCTTGCTCTGCGACTTTTAACGACTGAATTTGTCGGTCGAGCTCAGCAATGTACTGATTGAGGTAATTGAGGCGAGCTTGCTGCTTGGCTTGTTGATCGTGAAAATAGTGACCAACCGCCCATTGCCCTATAAGCGCAATGATGACGCCAAGAATGACCAGATGGATAAAACGCTTCTTGTGCTGAGCACGAATCTCATCACGCCACGGCAGCAGGTTAATTTGATGCAACATGCTTCTCTCCCTGCCACTTGAGCCCACTCATCGCCATACCCGCCGCGATACCAAAGTGTTGCCAGTCAATCGGCAGTCGGCGTCTCTTGGCGACCTTATTCTCAAATAAAGACAAAGGATTCAATGACTCGCAGCTCAACTGAAAATGGCGTTCTAGCTCTTCGGTTACCATAGGGATGCTGGCGCCCTCGCCCATCAACCAAATCCCTGAGATAGGTTGCTGCGCATTTCCCGATGAATAGAGCTGCAATTGACGCTTGAGCTTCTCAATCAGGTTAA
Organism: Vibrio sp. 10N.261.54.A5; assembly: GCF_041471145.1. NCBI lineage: Bacteria > Pseudomonadati > Pseudomonadota > Gammaproteobacteria > Vibrionales > Vibrionaceae > Vibrio > Vibrio sp. 10N.261.54.A5. The sequence continues at coordinate 38,547 of NZ_JBFRNU010000013.1, forward strand.
CAATGAATTGATGTGTCTCTTCCATAGTACCGAACACGCTCTCGATATCACTCGGGTCATCTGAGCTGCGAAGATCTTGAGTGCCAAAGGCGATGTCTTTATAGAAAGGCGCCGAATTCTGCGGGATAACCCCTAGCGAGGTTTGGTCGATTCCAACATCCACTAGCAACCAGTTTTTCTTATCGGGATACAGGCGCGAGGCCAATTGCCAGATATTAAGTAGCCCATGCGCCTGTGTATCCACCACCACAGGTTTGAAGCCAGCCTTGGTTAATGCATCCGCTCGGCTATCCACAACTTCTTTACGAGTGGCGTATACCTGATAACTGCTTGTCGAACCTTTACCAAATCGTTTGTCTTCCAGCTTTACAAAATCTAAACTCAGCTCCTCGATAGGAAAGGGAGATTGATGGGCGAAGGTTTGATAGATAGAAAACTCTTTTTCTCTGTCTTCTAACTCACTCTCTATTTGCAGTACTTTGCTGATCACCGTGTTATCAGGTACCGAAATGGCGACGTTGCGACAGCCAAAAGGCAGTCCTTTCCTAAGTTCTTTAAGTTTCTTAACAGTTTTCTGATACTCCAAAGTATGGTTAGCTGTAAAAATGTCGTCCGAAATCGGCAGCTCTTTGTATCCCACTAGGGCATACAACTCCCCCACGGGTTTTAGTACCACGGCTTTGATGCTGTGATGATTTATATCTATACCTGTAATTAATGATGAACCCATGTGACCTAGCTCCTGAAGTGCCAAGCATTTCGTTGATTATCTAGGGGTTGTGATTATTAGTTAAATAAGCGTTAATAAACGAAAGCTAAGTTTTTAGCCTAGAGTACAAGGGTTTGCTGCTTATCAGCCTTAACTAATCAGGGATTATCCGGTGAAGTTCATAAAGCGATTATTCATATTTACATTGATTTGCATGATTCTTGGAGTCAGTACAATTTTCGGGTTTTATTTTTACGTAAAACCAGAGTTGCCTGATGTTGCCACTTTGCGCGACGTAGAACTCCAAACGCCGATGCAAGTCTTCAGTCAAGACGGTAAGCTGATCTCTCAATTTGGTGAAAAGCGTCGTAATCCAGTCACTTATGACGAGATTCCTCGCCACTTAGTTGAGGCTCTGATTGCCACCGAAGATAGCCGTTTCTATGAACACCCAGGTATTGACCCAATCGGTATCACACGTGCAGCACTCGTGGTTGCAATGTCGGGTTCAGCCAAACAAGGTGCTAGTACCATTACTCAGCAGCTTGCGCGTAACTTCTTCTTATCTAATGAGAAAAAGATTATGCGTAAGATCAAAGAGATCTTCATTGCGATCCACATTGAGCAACTTCTTAGTAAAGAAGAGATCATGGAGCTTTACGTCAACAAGATCTTCCTTGGTCACCGTTCGTATGGTTTTGGCGCGGCAGCACGTGTTTACTTCGGTAAAGATCTTCCTGATCTCACGCTGAGTGAAATTGCGACCCTTGCGGGTATGCCAAAAGCACCTTCGACAATGAACCCTATTTACTCTGTTGAGCGCGCGACTAACCGTCGTAACGTTGTATTGCGTCGTATGTTAGACGAGAAATACATCACTCAAGCAGAGTTCGATGACGCTCGTAGCGAAGAGCTTATCTCGAAATACCACGGTGCAGAGATCGAACTGAGCGCGCCATATGTTGCTGAAGTTGCACGTGCTTGGATGGTGGAACGCTATGGTGAAGAAGCTTATACATCAGGCATGAAGGTCTACACGACCGTTGATTCGAAACTGCAAAAAGCAGCGAACCAAGCCGCAATTAAGAACCTACTTGGCTACGATGAGCGTCACGGCTACCGTGGTGCTGAAAAAGTATTGTGGCAGACTGCGCAATCAGCGTGGGATCAAGAACAAATCGTTAAACACCTTAAGTCTCAACCAACCTATGGTGACCTAGTCCCTGCTGTTGTTACCGCGGTTGATTCGAAAAGTGCTCAAATTTGGGTTAAGAACCAAGGTGAAGGCACTATCGAATGGCAAGGCATGAACTGGGCGCGTAAATTCCTAACGGATAACCGCCAAGGACCAGCGCCTTCTCAAGCGAAAGAAATTCTGGCGGTTGGTGAACAAATCTGGGTTCGCCATGAAGCCGTTACCGGCGATGAAGTCTCTGAAGAGCCGACAGAAGAGTCAGCGACTGCAGAATCAGAAACACCGATTGTATGGCGACTAAGCCAAGTACCGAATGCGAACACAGCATTTGTTGCAATGAACCCGAACAACGGCGCGGTATTGTCGATGGTCGGTGGCTTTAACTTTGTCCACAACAAGTTCAACCGTGCAACGCAATCTATTCGTCAGGTGGGTTCTGGTATCAAACCCTTTATCTACTCAGCAGCGATTGAGAAAGGCTTAACGCTAGCCTCACTGATCAACGATGCACCGATTAACCAATGGGATAAGAGCCAAGGTACCGCATGGCGACCAAAGAACTCGCCACCGACTTACGTGGGTCCAACTCGTTTACGTATTGGCTTAGCTCAGTCTAAAAACGTAATGGCGGTACGTGTACTGCGCGAAGTAGGTCTAGATGATACTCGTAACTACCTAACTCGATTTGGCTTTGATATTGATGAAGTTCCGCGCTCTGAAACCATTGCTCTGGGTGCGGGTAGCTTAACGCCAATGAAAGTAGCTCAAGGTTACTCAGTATTCGCTAATGGCGGCTACTACGTTGAACCTTTCTACATCAGCCGCATTGAGACACCATTTGGTGAGACTGAATTTGAAGCGACACCAAAAGTGGTTTGTAAAGACGATTGCCAACAGCAAATGACCTCAGACCCAATGGCTGATGAGTTTGCAGAGCAAGATGTGGATGCCAAAGTACAATACGCACCTCAAGTTATCTCTGAACAGAACGCATTCCTTGTTCGTGAAATGATGTACAGCAACATCTGGGGTGGCGGTGATTGGAGCGCAGGTACGGGTTGGAACGGTACAGGTTGGCGTGCACAGCCGTTGAAGCGTCGTGACATTGGCGGAAAAACGGGTACCACCAACGATTCGAAAGATACTTGGTACAGCGGTTACGGCCCTGGCATGGTTGCAACGGTATGGGTTGGTTTTGATAACCACAACCGCAACCTAGGCAGAACCAAAGCGAACTCAAATCTTGGTAAGAACCAAATTACGGGTGCAGAAGCTGGCGCGAAAACAGCAGAACCTGCATGGGTTGATTTCATGGGTACGGCGTTAGCGGGTGTTCCTGCTGAGCGTAAAGAGATTCCTGAGAACGTCGTCCGTGTTCGTATCGACCGTGAAACTGGCTTACTGACCAACAAGTTCGATAGCTCATCAATGTTCGAGTACTTCGAGAAAGGCACAGAGCCAACCGAGTACATCACTGAACGTTTCAATGATGACATCTACTCAACCTCATCAGGTGAAGCAGTAGAAGAACTGTTCTAACTAAGGTTTGTAGAACCTAGTAACATGAACCAACAAAAAGGGTTGATATGAATTCATATCAACCCTTTTTATATATCTATATCTGACCAGACTAGGCTCTAAATTCAAGCGCTAAGCCGTCTTCTCCAGTTGAGTTCGAATCGTCTCAGCCAGTTGCTCGAAACGTCCCTTCAATGGAGAGCCCGGACGATAAGCCACGACAATTCGACGTGAAGGTGTTGGATTCACCGCAGGTACGTAACACACACCATCTTTCTGCTTTTCCTTTGGCACCGATAACTGAGGTAGCAAGGTAATGCCCGCCCCCGCCGCGACCATGTTACGCAGCGTTTCTAAGCTGGTTGCCTTAAAGCGCTCGTCATCTTTGGCACCCGCAGCAAAACAGAAACCCAAGGCTTGGTCTCTTAAACAGTGACCGTCACCTAGCGCCAGTACGGTTTGTCCATTTAGCTGCAGCATATCGACAGTGTCTTGTTGAGCCCACTCGTGGTCACATGGAACGGCAACACTTAACGGCTCGTCATACACATCAATCTCTTTAAACACCGCCGTTTCATCAACCGCAGCCAGTACCAAGCAATCAAGCTTGCCGTCTTCCAGTTGACTCACTAACTGATGGGTCTGAGCTTCATGCAGGTAAAGCTCAAGATCTGGGAAGCTCTCTTTAAGATGAGGAACAATCTTAGGCAAGATGTAAGGACCCACGGTTGGAATAAAACCAATGTGCATTGGCCCCGTCATCGCTTCACCGTGTCCACTCGCCATATCTTTAAAAGTTTTCACTTCATTGAGAATACGCTTGGCTTGTTCAACAAGTTGTAACCCTGATTCTGTAAATATCACCTTCCTTGGACTACGCTCGGTTAACTGAAGTCCAATTTCATCTTCGAGTTTGCGTATTTGACCGCTTAGTGTCGGCTGACTGACAAAGCACGCTTCTGCCGCTTTTCGGAAGTGTTTATGCTCTGCGAGCGCCACCAAGTATTCAAAGTCACGAATGTTCATGATCAGTCTCTTACCTCAGGTTTTAATAAGAACAAGGGTTCTAATAGAAACATTTAAAAGAAAAATGCTCTTGATAGAATTTACCTATCAAAACCATAACATCAAACGATTAGAGCTATCAAAGGATTTATCTAATAATGGGCTCAACGAAACGAAACAGAGCGAAGAAAAACGTTAAGCTCTGATAGAACAAAATTAAAAATACTATTTAAGGAAATCAATATGTTTGCATCTAAAGAAGGTCAATCAATCCCTCAAGTAACATTCCCAACTCGCCAAGGTGATGCATGGGTTAACGTAACTACTGAAGAGCTATTCAAAGACAAGACAGTTATCGTATTCAGCCTACCAGGTGCGTTTACGCCAACATGTTCGTCAAGCCACCTACCTCGTTACAACGAGCTACACTCTGTATTCAAAGAAAACGGTGTTGATGACATTCTGTGTGTTTCAGTAAACGACACATTCGTAATGAACGCTTGGAAAGCAGACCAAGAAGCGGAAAACATCACATTCATCCCAGATGGTAACGGTGATTTCACAGACGGCATGGGTATGCTAGTTGAGAAAAACGACATCGGCTTCGGCAAACGTTCATGGCGTTACAGCATGCTGGTTAAAAACGGCGTGGTAGAAAAAATGTTCATCGAAGAAGACGTACCAGGCGACCCGTTCAAGGTTTCTGATGCAGATACTATGCTTAACTACCTTGCTCCTGAGCACAAAGAGCAAGAGTCAATCACAGTATTCACTAAGCCAGGCTGTCCTTTCTGTATGAAAGCAAAACAGAACCTAATCGACAAAGGTCTGAACTACGAAGAAGTGGTTCTAGGTAAAGATGCAACAACAGTAAGCCTACGTGCAATCTCTGGTCGCACTACCGTTCCTCAAGTATTCATCGGTGGCAAACACATCGGTGGTAGTGAAGAACTAGAAACTTTCCTAGGCTAATCGCTTCATCGCCGATATAGGCTTAGAAGTATCAGCTAACCCACCCTCTTGTGGGTTAGCTATTCCAAACACTCTTATCTGAGTTTTGGGAAAAAGAATATAGCTGGTGACTCGCCTGTCTTTTACTAACCTATAGTTAGCAATAAAAGCAGAGTCACAAGCTAAACCTAATAAAACAGAATCACAAAACTGACCCGCAATCCTGACTCTCAAAAAATCATCAGAGTTGGAGGGGTTCGTTCAAACCAAATTTAGCCATTGCGAGAAAATTATTATGAAACAAGTCAATGTAGATGTAGCAGTTATCGGGGGCGGTACGGCAGGTTTAGGTTCTTACCGCGCTGCAAAAGCACACACTGACAGTGTCGTGATGATTGAAGGTGGCCCTTACGGTACAACCTGTGCTCGTGTTGGTTGTATGCCATCTAAACTGCTTATTGCAGCTGCGGAAAGCGTACACCAAATCGAGAAAGCTCCGGCTTTTGGCGTTCACCCACAAGGTGATATCGTGATTAACGGCCGTGAAGTGATGGACCGAGTGAAGTTTGAGCGTGACCGTTTTGTTGGTTTTGTTTTAGAAGGCGTTGATGAAATCCCAGAGCAAGACAAGATCTCTGGCTACGCAAAGTTCTTAGATGACAACACACTACAAATTGATGACCACACGGTTGTCACCGCTAAGCGTATTGTTATCGCGACCGGTTCTCGCCCTGCATACCCTGCCGTTTGGAATGAGCTTGGCGATCGCCTGATCATTAACGACGACGTGTTCAGCTGGGATGATTTACCAGAATCGGTTGCGGTATTTGGCCCTGGTGTTATTGGTCTTGAGCTTGGTCAGTCACTGCACCGCTTAGGTGTGAAGACCAAACTGTTCGGTTTGGGTGGTCAAGTTGGCCCAGTAACTGATCCAGAGATCATGGCTTATGCAGATAAAGCTTTCAATGAAGAGTTCTATCTCGATGCCGACGTGAAAATCGAAAGCATGAAGCGCATTACCACTGAATCGGGTGAGCCACGTGTCGAAATCCAGTTCATCAATAAACAAGGTGAATTAGAAACTAACGTCGTTGAATACGTACTAGCAGCAACAGGTCGTCGCCCTAACACTGACAAGCTTGGCTTAGAGAATACCTCTCTAGAGCTTGATGAACGTGGTGTGCCAATCGCAGACCACTACACGCTACAAACATCACTACCATCAATATTTATCGCTGGTGATGCGAGTAACCAACTGCCTCTACTGCATGAAGCAGCAGACCAAGCTCGTATTGCGGGTGACAATGCAGGTCGCTTCCCAGAGATTCGTGCAGGCCTACGCCGCTCTAAAATCTCGGCAGTATTCTCTGACCCGCAAATCGCGATGGTTGGTGAAACCTACAAAGAGATCACCACACGCTTAGGCACATGTGGCTGTTTCGCAACGGGTGAAGTGTCTTTCGAAAACCAAGGTCGTTCACGAGTGATGCTTCGCAACAAAGGTATTCTGCACGTATACGGCGAGCAAGGCACAGGCCGCTTCCTTGGTGCTGAGATGATGGGACCAAACGCAGAACACTTGGCTCACTTATTAGCATGGGCACACCAGAACAAGATGACGGTTTCTGAGATGCTAGACATGCCGTTCTACCACCCAGTAATCGAAGAGGGTGTACGAACTGCCCTACGTGACCTGAATGCGAAACTGCACCTAGGCCCAGAGATGGTGAAACACTGCCTAGATTGTGGCCCTGGTTGTTAATCTCAGACTAGCGCCAGTCAATTAGCAGTTAACAAACGTTAGATACTAAAAAGGAAAGCCATTGGCTTTCCTTTTTGTTTTTGGCAACGAGTAAACTATAGATTCCCGATTACGCTCCTTCGTCGCTCTCGGGAATGACAGCAATTTTCATACACGTCTAGGCGAAGCTAACCAGAATAACGGTGCTTTTCAAAACGCGTCTAAACTGAAGCAAATCAAAGTGACGCATCAGCTAAACCAAAACTAAACTCGTCATTCCAGAACCGAGGGACGAGGTATCTGGAATCCCTTGAAGCCATTGCGTCACTAAAAGCTTTAAGCAATTACTTCTCAGCAGCAATCACAGAGATCTCAACAAGTAGCGCTTCGCGAGCCATGTCGCCAGTCACACATGCGCGAGCTGGAGCGTGACCTTCTGGTACCCATGCATCCCACACTGCATTCATTTCTTGGAAGTCTTTCATGTCTTTCAAGTAAATCGTTGCTGACAGCATGTGCTCTTTGTCGCTGCCTGCTTGCTCAAGTAGCGCTTCTACTTTATCTAACATGGTTTGAGTTTGTTCAGTGATGTCTTTAGTTGCATCAGCACAAACTTGGCCACATAGGTAGATAGTACCGTTGTGTTTAACAATACGGCTCATACGTTGCTTGGTTTCTTGGCGCTCAATCATCGACTTTCTCTCTCTGTGTCACCGTGATCCAATATCTTGTGACGTGTTATTATCAGGGCAACAAGCATAACGCGAATCAAACCCAAGATGACATGCATTCATTGCAATAAAAGTGAAAAAATCCGTAACAAACTCGGTCGCTGCCAGCGTTGCATGAATCAGCTGATGGTGTTGTCGATTTTGAGTTGGGGAGTATGGTGGCTGTTTTTCAGAGAAGACCCAAAAACCATCAATGCCATCGCGTTGATGATGGCCGCTTTCGCGTTCAGTGGCTTGCTGTCGTTGCATTGGGTCATGAAGTTTGTGGTGCTACCGTTAAAGGGCAAAAAACGTTAGCTGGAAGTCTTTATTGGATAAAGAGTAGTGATTAGAGACAGGGCTAAACAATCCGATAATTCATCATAATTTTCGAGCTATTGTCATCTCCCGAACAGCAGATAGAAAAAAGCCCCAGAACCAATCGATTCTAGGGCTTTCTTAGAAAATTCTAAGAAAAAGCAGTGGTACTTTAATAGACCGGGCTTTTCTTAGTTTGTTCCCAAAAAAGATCAGATTTTTGATCTTTTTTTTAGGAGCTATAAAATCAATGCCTTATGCAACATTAACCTTAGCAATTATCTGCTCTACCAAGTTCACTTCCAATGCCACTTCATCACACGCATGTTGACGAGGACACTGGTCACAATCTTTCAGTACCTTCTCAGGCAGCAGAGATTTCGATGTTGGTAAGAAATCATGCTTCATAAAGAACTCTGGAGTACGAGTCAGCACAAACACCTTCTTGATGGCCATTTGTCGCGCTTTCTCAACCAAGTGTTGCACAATCGCTGTACCCTGCCCTTGACCTTGCCACCCCGCCTCAACACCGAGCGAGCGAATTTCCGCTAAACCAGAATCATACACATAGAGTGATGCACAACCTGTCACCTCACCATGATGCTCTGCGACCGCAAACGAGCCAATATCACGCACCAGTTCATTACGAGAACGAGGTAGGTTTTCACCCATGTTCGCCCAGTAAGCGACCATACCTTCCAACGCTTCAATATCGGTCAGACGAGCAGGACGAACCTTGACGATGGACGTATCACGCTGTGATAAACGTTTCTCAGCTTGGTCAACCGCGTAAGCCACTTGCTGTGGAGATACACCGCCTAGCGCGCTACGTTTTTCAAGACACGATTCAATGGTCAGGATGTCATACACATCTTCCTCAATCACCTCAGAGAACTCTTTCATCTCTGCGATGGTTAATTCTTCTAATGCACAGCCTTTAGCAATCGCCGCCACTACCGTCACACCAACAATATGGTGAGCTTCACGGAAAGGAATCCCTTTCGCTACTAGGTAATCAGCCAATTCAGTTGAGTTCGCGTAGCCTTGTTTCGCGGCTTCAAGTGTACGTTCGCCGTTCACTTTAATGCCGTCAAAACAGAGTGCTGCCATTTCCATACAATCATTCCAAGTATCTAAAGCGTCGAACAGACCTTCTTTATCTTCTTGCATGTCTTTGTTGTACGCCAAAGGCAGAGCTTTTACTGTCATCATCATTGCCGCTAATGAACCGTAAACACGGCCAGTTTTGCCACGGATAAGCTCTAGCGCATCTGGGTTTTTCTTTTGTGGCATCAGAGATGAACCTGACGTCACGGTATCCGCTAACTCGATGAAGTTTGATTCACCTGAGTTGTAGAAAATCATATCTTCTGCAAGACGCGAAAGGTGAAGCATAGAGATAGAAGCAATCGACATTAGCTCCATCACATGGTCGCGGTCAGAAACTGAATCTAGAGAGTTGCGCGTTGCACGACGGAAACCTAAGTTGTGAGCTAACTCTTCACGGTCCATCGGGTAAGCTGTTCCAGCAAGGGCACCAGAACCCAGCGGACATGTGTCTAGACGCTTAATCGCATCATTCAAACGTGAATAATCACGCTCAAGCATTTCAACGTAAGCCAAGCACCAGTGAGCAAAAGTTACCGGCTGAGCACGTTGTAAGTGAGTGTAGCCAGGAAGCACGGTTTCTTGATGCTGAGAAGCAACGTTCACCATTTGGCTTTGTAGGCGATCCAATGCCAGTAGCAGTTGGTTACCTTGCTGACGACACCATAGTTTCAGGTCTGTCGCCACTTGGTCGTTACGAGAACGGCCAGTGTGAAGTTTTTTGCCCAAGTCACCGACTTTGCCGATAAGTTGCTGCTCAACCCAGCTGTGAATATCTTCTGCATCAGAACGTAGAATCTGTTCAGGATCTTCCATCACCTCAAGTTTTAGCTCATTCAGCGCTAACTCAAGCTTCTGTTGCTCTTCTTCTGTTAATACGTTGACCGACAGTAGAGCTTTAGACCAGGCAATTGAGCCCACAATGTCTTGCTCAGCCAATCGGTAATCAAAACGAAGAGAATCGTTAAAATCTTTGAACCGGGTGTCTGCTGCTTGGGTAAATCTACCGCCCCATAATGCCATTGTGTATCTCCTAATTGCACAGTGCTCACTGTTTTTGCAAATGATAATTCTGATTAAGATTCAGTATTTTTCTGATGGTTTAAACTTACGGCAATTCAAAATGAAAATAAAGTATTAATTCATTATTTTCACATATTTATTCACCAACAGTTCAATCCATTGATTATTTTTAGCGTGGAGCGCGAATTATATGCCATCCGATAGGAAAAACCGAAGCTGATTTATTAGGCAAATAGAAAGTAAAAAGCCCACTCACTAATCAATAGTGAATGGGCTTTGCATAATAATGTCTGTTTACTAACCTTCAATCTTTCATCAAAGGCTAGCTCACTAACTCATTGTTAAGATTACTTTTGGCTATTCAAAGCACGGATACGGCTTGATAGCGAGTAAAGGCGGATGAAGCCTTCAGCATGGCTTTGGTCGTAAACTTCATCTTCACCAAAGGTTGCAAACTCTTCTGAGTACAGGCTGTTGTCAGAACGCTTCTGAGTCACCGTTGCATGGCCTTTGTAAAGCTTGATAACCACTTCACCATTCACGTCTTGTGCTAGCTCTTCTGTCGCGGCAAGGATTGACTTACATAGTGGAGTGAACCAACGACCATCGTATACAAGGTGAGAAGCCTTAACACCGAGCTCTTCACGGAATTCGAATGCCGCTTTATCAAGAACCAGTTGCTCTACTGCACGCAGTGCTTCCATCATGATTGTGCCACCCGGAGTTTCGTAACAACCACGAGACTTCATGCCAACAAGACGGTTCTCTACGATATCGATACGACCAACACCGTGCTTAGCACCTTTCTCGTTTAGGTAAACCAGTGCGTTGTATGGCGTCATTGCTTCGCCATCAACCGCAACCACTTCGCCTTTTTCAACTTTAAGCGTCACTGTTTCAGATTCGTTTGGCGCTTGCTCAGGGTCTACAGTCCAAGCCCAGCAATCTTCGTTAGGTGCATTCCATGTGTTTTCTAGAACGCCGCCTTCTGTTGAGATGTGCCATGCGTTTGCATCACGCGAGTAAATCTTAGTAAGAGAAGCCGTACAAGGGATGTTACGCTCAGCCAGGTAATCTAGACACTCTTCACGACTCACTAGATCCCATTCACGCCATGGTGCAATTACGTGTAGATCAGGTGCTAGTGCAGCAAATGCGCCTTCAAAACGAACTTGGTCATTACCTTTACCAGTACAGCCGTGACACAGTGCGTCTGCACCTACTTTACGTGCGACTTCAACCTGTGCTTTCGCGATGATTGGACGCGCCATCGACGTACCTAGTAGGTATTTACCTTCGTAGTAAGCGCCCGTTTTCAGCGTTGGGTAGATGTAGTCAGCAACCATCTCTTCTTTAAGGTCTGCGATGTAACACTCAGATGCACCAGAAGCTTTTGCTTTCTCTTCGATACCAATCAACTCTTCGTCGCCTTGACCAACATCCGCAACAAACGCAACCACTTCACAGTCATAGTTCTCTTTCAACCATGGAATGATTACTGATGTGTCTAGACCGCCAGAGTAGGCTACTACAACTTTCTTTACGTTAACTTTGCTCATTTTCTTTCTCCTAGTTTCCATACTGCACATGGCGGTCAGCGTTGGAAATGACTTCATAATTATATGTTTATTTAATTTGTCTAAATTCTTTAAGTAGTGACTCGTTGTGAGACCTACTGAGGTAAAAACTGTGTTCCTATGCTTTTACCTGAAAACAGTTGTGTTAGCTTTTCTGGGTATCGCCAAGTGGCAACTTCGATTGGTCGTCCAAGGTCGTTAGCGGCTTCTAGTGCGGCTTGAACCTTAACGATCATGCCGTCGGTAATCACTTTGCCTGTAATAAGGTCATCAGCTTGTTGTTGATTAAGGCTTGGAATGAGGTGACCTTTGCCATCCAACACACCACTTACATCAGAAAGCAGTACCAGTTCAGCATCAAGCGCGCCTGCAACGGCAACCGCAGCTTGGTCGGCATTGACGTTCATCAGTTGGCCTTGCTCAGTCAGACCAATCGAGCTAATGATAGGCAGTGCGCCCGCATTAAGAATCGCTTGCAGAACGGTTGAGTCGCCCGGCTCCGCTTTTCCTACCGCCCCCAGTTCAGGGTTCAGTTCGCTCACTTTGCATAAACCACCGTCTGCTAGGCTTAAACCAACGGCATTGATACCGTCTTTAATCGCCTGACCTTGAAGTAATTTATTCGCCGTGCCCGCTAATGCACCAGCGATCACTGGGATCTGATCATAAGGAGTAACACGTAGCCCTTCTTTCTTAACGGTTTCGAGGTTCAACTTATTCATCAAATCATCAACAAGGTAACCGCCGCCGTGAACAATCACGATTGGTCGTTGTGCCTGTTGTTGGTAAGCAGAGATAGCACCAAATAACTTGCTAAGTGTTTCACCACAAGATAGCGCAGCGCCACCTAACTTTATGATTAATGGTTGATTATTAAGGCTCATATCTAGATTTCCTTACACTAACGCAGTTAATGGCGCAAAACCATAACGTAAATTCAAACACTGCATCGCTTGGCTAGATGCACCCTTTAATAAGTTATCAATCGCTGAAACAACGATGATGTGATGACCTTGAACCTTCCAACCTAAGTCGCAGAAAGGCGTCTGCTCTACATCTTGAATTCTTGGCAATGTCTCTTCGAGTAATCTCACCGCAGGTTTACCTTGGTAAGCTTGCTCGAAGGCATCTTGTATCTGTTGTTCTGTCACGCCTTCAGCCAATTTCATGGTAATGGTTGCCAAAATGCCACGCTTAAAGTTGCCGAGGTGCGGGGTAAAAATCACATCACATCCTAAATGTGCAGCCATTTCAGGTTGATGACGGTGATTGAATACACCATAAGCTTGCAAGCTCACTTCGCAGAAGCTGTTGACCATCGTCGCCTTGCGGCCTGCACCAGTCACACCGCTGGTTGCGTTAATCACTGGCCATTGGTTTTCATCCAGTAACTTGGCTTCAACCAAAGGCTTAATCGCCAGTTGTGATGCGGTTGGGTAACAACCCGCGACAGCGACAAGCTGAGCTTCTTTAATTTCTTGTTCGTTCCACTCAGCTAAACCGTAAGCCGCTTTGTCTAGCCATTGTTCGTGTTGATGTTCAAAACCGTAAAACTCTTGATAGAAGTTTTCGCCTTTAACTCTGAATGCACCCGATAGGTCGAAGACTTGGCAATCGTTCTCTAGAAAAATTGGCGCTAGGTCGTGACTAACCTCGTGTGCCGTTGCTAAGAAAATCACATCAGATTGTTTAGCTACTTCTTCCGGATTTGTTAAAGGTTGTACTGGCATATCAATCAAGCCAGCTAACTTACCGTGCAGTGCCGCAATAGGTTTACCTGCGTCTACACTATTGGCTGAGACATATAAACCTGATAGCGTGAGCTCAGGGTGTCTGTTTATCATTAGAGCCAGTTCTGCTCCTGTGTAGCCGCTTGCGCCAATGATCGTGGTTTTCAACATCTCAACACATCCATTTTTGAGGTAAGTTACATTTCAAATTTGACTATTCATACTTAATTTTTAGCTTTATTTGATTTCTTATGCATTAAATATGATTTAATATGTGTTTTACCGACTTATGGTTTTCCTGTCAATAGTAGAAGTGAAGTTATTATGCAATTACCGAGTTTTCTTGAGGTCTACAAAGGCCTAATTTCCACAGACTCTATTAGCTCGACCGATCCAAGCTGGGATCATGGCAACGAGAAAGTGATCGAAAAAATGGCTCAATGGTTTAAAGACGTAGGCTTTAGCGTTGAAGTCGTGGAAGTCGAACCCGGCAAGCATAATATGGTCGCTAAGATGGGATCGGGCGAAGGTGGCTTGCTACTCGCAGGACACAGCGACACAGTGCCATTTGATGAAGGACGTTGGAACTTCGACCCTCACGCACTAACAGAACACAACAATCGCTTCTATGGATTAGGCACAGCCGATATGAAAGGCTTTTTCGCTTTCGTTTATGAAGCGGCAAAGAAGATGGATTGGAGCAAACAGACCAAGCCGCTATATGTATTGGCAACCTGTGACGAAGAGACCACCATGCTGGGTGCGCGTCATTTCACTGAAAATGCACCGTTTAAACCGGATTACTGCATTATTGGTGAGCCAACCAGCCTTGTGCCGATTCGTGGCCATAAAGGCCATGTTGCTAACGCTGTGCGAGTAACGGGTAAATCAGGTCACTCTTCTGATCCTGCATTAGGTGTCAACGCCATCGAGATCATGCATGAAGTGTTGTTCGCTTTAATGCAACTGCGTGACAAGCTAGTCAAAGAGTATCACCACCCGGGTTTCGCAATTCCAAGCCCCACTCTAAACCTTGGCCATATTCACGGTGGCGACAGCGCGAACCGTATCTGTGGTTGCTGTGAGCTGCACTACGATGTACGTCCTTTACCGGGTATCAGCTTAGATGGTTTGGATAACATGCTGCGCAGCGCACTCAAAGAAGTAGAAGCAAAATGGCCGGGCAGAATTGAGATTACGCCACTGCACGAACCTATCCCGGGTTACGAGTGCCAACATGACCATCCATTTATTGGTGGCATGGAATCCGTTTGTGAGATTGAATCGCAAACCGTCAACTACTGCACTGAGGCACCTTTCCTTCAAGAACTTTGCCCAACCTTAGTGCTGGGTCCAGGCTCTATCGACCAAGCTCACCAACCAGATGAGTTCCTAAGCTTCGATTTTATCGATCCAACGATTGATGTTCTGAGTAAATCTATTCGTAAATATTGTTTCTAGTTATTGCTACCCTTGCGATACTTTTTTATAAAAGCTGCCCTAAAAGGTGGCTTTTATTCTGTTATCCCAGCCAAAGCCTGATCTTGTAATTAAATTTCACTTTATTCCGAAGTCTTGGAAAATTTACTTCTCCCGCATTTCGAAAACTAATAATTGCAAACTTAGAATGCTTTATTTGACTAGATACAGCACTTTTCGCTAGATTGTGTACTTAACAAGGAACAATGGATGTAATTTTTTTACGAGGCAGGATGACAATGAACGAGAAATACGCCGCTCTCAAGAGTAACGTAAGCATGCTGGGACGCTTGCTAGGTAACACAATCCAAGATGCACATGGTGACGTTATCTTAGAGAAAGTGGAGACTATCCGTAAACTTTCCAAATCCGCCCGCGCAGGCAACAAAGCTGACCGTGACAGCCTAGTTGAAGAAATCAAAAACCTGCCGAACGAACAACTCACTCCTGTTGCTCGTGCATTTAACCAATTTCTCAACCTCACCAACATGGCAGAGCAGTACCACACCATCTCTCGCCACTGTGAGGAGCATGTTTGTGAACCAGACGTGCTGCAATCTCTATTTTCCAAATTAAACCAGAATGACATCAGCAAGCTAGACGCGGCTCAAGCCGTTCGCGACCTGAACATTGAACTCGTTCTGACTGCACACCCAACAGAAATCACTCGTCGCACCATGATCAACAAGCTAGTTAAGATCAACGAGTGTCTGTCTAAATTAGAATTAAGCGACCTATCACACAAAGAGCGCGTGAAAACCGAACGCCGCCTAGAGCAACTGATCGCTCAAGGTTGGCACTCAGATGTGATTCGTCAACAACGCCCAACGCCACTTGATGAAGCTAAGTGGGGCTTTGCGGTTGTAGAAAACTCTCTATGGGAAGCCGTTCCTGACTTCCTACGTGAAATGGATGGCCGACTAAAAGGTTATCTTGGTGAAGGCCTGCCGATCGATGCACGCCCAGTACACTTCTCATCTTGGATGGGCGGTGACCGCGATGGCAACCCATTCGTAACGCACACCATCACTAAGGAAGTTCTGCGCCTATCTCGTTGGAAAGCTGCCGATCTTTACTTAGGCGACGTAAACGAGCTGATTACCGAACTGTCGATGACTAAGTGTAATGATGCCGTTCGTGAGCTAGCAGGTGATGAACACGAAGCTTACCGTGCAATCCTGAAGAACCTACGCACTCTACTGAACAACACGCTAGAAGTGCTGGATGCAAAATTGCATGACACAGAGGTTCCGAAGAAAGAAACACTACAGAACATCGAGCAACTTTGGACACCGCTTTACGCATGTTACCAATCGCTGCACGAATGTGGCATGGGCGTAATCGCAGACGGTTCTCTGCTTGATACTCTGCGCCGCCTAAAAGCGTTCGGTGTACACCTAGTTCGTCTCGATGTTCGTCAAGAAAGTACTCGTCACTCAGATGTACTGTCTGAACTGACTCGCTACCTAGGCATTGGCGACTACGACCAATGGAACGAGCAAGACAAGATTGCTTTCTTAACCAATGAATTAAGCTCTAAGCGTCCGCTTCTTCCTCGCGATTGGGAGCCATCTGAACAGGTTAAAGAGGTTTTAGACACCTGCAAGGTTATTGCTGCTCAACCTCGTGAAGCCTTCGGTGCTTACGTAATTTCTATGGCTCGTACTGCATCAGATGTACTGGCTGTTCACTTACTACTGCAAGAATGTGGCTGCCCATACCGCATGGACGTATGTCCGCTGTTCGAAACGCTAGACGACTTGAACAACTCAGAAGCAGTAATGAAACAGCTAATGAGCATCGACTTGTACCGTGGCTTTATCCAGAACCACCAAATGGTGATGATCGGATACTCTGACTCAGCGAAAGATGCGGGCGTAATGTCTGCAGGTTGGGCTCAATATGATGCAATGGACAAACTGGTTAAGGTTTGTGATGAAGAAGGCATTGAACTGACTCTATTCCACGGTCGTGGCGGTACGGTTGGTCGTGGTGGTGCTCCGGCGCACGCTGCTCTTCTTTCTCAGCCACCTAAGAGCTTGAAAGGCGGTTTACGTGTAACAGAGCAAGGCGAAATGATCCGCTTTAAACTTGGCTTACCAGACGTTGCTGTAAACAGCTTCAACCTTTACGCAAGCGCGATTCTAGAGGCGAACCTTCTGCCGCCACCTGAGCCAAAACAAGAGTGGCGCGACCTAATGGAAGTGCTATCTCAAGTATCTTGTGAGGCTTACCGCAACGTGGTTCGTGGCGAAGAGAAATTCGTACCTTACTTCCGTCAAGCGACACCTGAACTGGAGCTAGGTAAACTGCCTCTTGGCTCTCGCCCTGCGAAACGTAACCCGAACGGCGGCGTAGAAAGCCTACGTGCGATTCCATGGATCTTCTCTTGGAGCCAAAACCGTTTGGTACTGCCTGCATGGTTAGGCGCTGGTGAAGCGATTCAGTACTCTGTAGATCAAGGCCATCAAGCCCTGCTCGAAGAGATGTGTCGCGAGTGGCCGTTCTTCTCTACCCGTCTCGGTATGTTGGAAATGGTGTACTCGAAGTGCAACATGGAAATCGCTAAGTACTACGACCAACGCCTTGTTGACGAAGAGCTATTACCATTAGGTGAGTTACTGCGTGAACAGCTGCAAAAAGACATCAAAGCCGTGCTAAATGTTGAGAACAACGAGAACCTAATGCAGAGCGACCCTTGGGGACTTGAGTCAATCCGCCTACGTAACATCTACGTTGAGCCACTAAACATGCTTCAAGCTGAACTGCTTTACCGTACTCGTAAGTGTGAAACACCACCAGCAGAGCTTGAAGAAGCGCTAATGGTGACGATTGCAGGCATTGCAGCAGGCATGCGAAACACTGGTTAATTAGTGATTCCTACCACTCAACAGACAAAAGGTCGCCTAGTGCGACCTTTTTATTTCACAAAATAAGCAATACTGAGTTTTT
The DNA here is from genome assembly GCF_041471145.1 of Vibrio sp. 10N.261.54.A5. Classification (NCBI taxonomy): domain Bacteria; kingdom Pseudomonadati; phylum Pseudomonadota; class Gammaproteobacteria; order Vibrionales; family Vibrionaceae; genus Vibrio; species Vibrio sp. 10N.261.54.A5. Next base: position 56,562 of record NZ_JBFRNU010000013.1, read on the forward strand.
TGTCAGTTTTTTGGGTTATTTTGTCCATGTATTCTACTTTATGCTTATTATTTAGATATACTACTGCTCCGCTGCGGAAACACTCCAAAAAATAATCTGCAGCATCTTGACCAATAAACTGGTCAACCTAGGTGATAAACGGCTTTGTAAGGTGACATAACCAACCTATGAGTTGGTGCTACTTAGACATAACCAATATAACGTGCCATTAGAAGCACACTTGTTGTTTAAGTATTTGTTTACTGTTTACCATTTGGATTTCAGACATGTCATTACCACACGTAATTCTAACCGTTTTAAGTACACGCGATGCTACTGGTTACGATATCACAAAAGAATTCTCCGCAAGCATTGGTTACTTCTGGAAAGCTAGCCATCAACAAGTTTACCGCGAGCTAAATAAAATGGCTCAGAACGACCAGGTAACTTGCGTGCTTGAGCCTCAAGAAGGCAAACCTGATCGTAAAGTTTACTCTATCACTGATGCTGGCCGTGGCGCGCTAGGTGAATGGTTTGAACAACCAACTGCACACCCAACCGTTCGTGACGAGTTCTCAGCTAAGCTAATGGCTTGTGCTGTACAACCTTCTGACGCTTACCGTGTACAACTTGCTGAGCTAGTAGAAGAGTCTCGCAAACTGGTTTCTCACTACCGTGAAATCGAAGCAGCTTACTACGCAACGCCATCGACACTAGACAAGCAAGCACGCCTTGAGCGTCTAACACTTCGTCGTAACCTACTTATCCGTGAAGCATGGATTGTATGGGCTGAAGAAGTACTGCTTGAACTTGGCGCTCTAGCTTAAGTTAAGCTAGAAAAGCAAAAGGCTTGAACTCTATGAGTCCAAGCCTTTTTTGTATCTATAGGATTTGAAATGTTACTGCCAGAGGCTTTTTACAAGTGCTTAGGCTTTACTTCTTAGACTTTTCTTACAGCGCAGCGACTTGCGGACGAACACCTAGCGTATGGCAAAGTGCATAAGTCATTTCTGCACGGTTTAGCGTGTAGAAGTGGAAATCTTTCACACCTTCACGGCTCAGTGTACGAACCATATCAATTGCTTGGCTAGCACCAACAAGCTGACGAGTCGTTGGATCATCATCCAAACCTTCAAACTGCTTCGCCATCCAGCCCGGTACTTTTACGTTGTTCATCGCAGCAAAGCGAGATGCTTGCTTGAAGTTAGAAACCGGCAGAATGCCCGGTACAATCTCAACATCAACGCCAGCCGCTACACAGCGGTCACGAAAGCGTAGGTAGCTCTCTACATCAAAGAAGAACTGAGTGATGGCACGGTTGGCACCCGCATCCACTTTACGCTTTAGGTTAATAAGATCAGATTGAGCGCTTTTTGCTTCAGGGTGAACCTCAGGGAATGCCGCTACTGAGATATCAAAATCGTGGCGAGATTTAAGTAGCTCGACTAGGTCAGATGCGTACATCTCTGGCGCGCCGCCGCCTGCTGGAATATCACCACGTAGCGCAACAATACTCTCGATACCATTTGCCCAGTAATCGTCGGCAATTTGAATCAGCTCTTCACGGCTTGCATCAATACACGTTAGGTGCGGTGCAGCCACTAGGCCGGTTTGGTTTTTAATTTCTTTAATGATTGAGTGGGTACGGTCACGTTCACCCGAGTTTGCACCGTAAGTTACCGATACAAATTTTGGTTGAAGTGTTTTAAGGCGGTGAACAGAGTTCCACAGGGTCTCTTCCATCTTCTCACTGCTCGGTGGAAAAAACTCAAATGACACATTGATGTTGTCAGAAAGCTCAGCGATATTCTGATTTAAAGCGTCGATATGACTAGCGTGTGTGTATCCCATCTTACTCTCCCTGTGGCAAAAGCAACCACTAAAAACTCAAATCCTTAAACGACGTTTAGACGTCTATATGTCTGTAGAATGTATTGAATACGATTTAATGTCAACAGATCCATTATGAATTTTTCTCAAGTAGATCGTGAGTAAAACTCAAGTCGTTAGATGGGGCGCAAAGCAGAAATAATGTAGAAAAAGGCTGAAAAACACATCGTGCTTTCAGCCTTATTTATCTTAGTGAATAGTATGCCATTTACGTACTAAAACAATTGATCTGAGTTTCAAACCAACCGATCTGAGTATCAGAACAGGCTAGACATTCTGTTTAAATCAGATTGAATTGCACCTGCCGTTACTTCACGACCGGCACCTGGGCCACGAATAACCAATGGATTATCTTTGTACCATTTGCTCTCAATCGCAAATATGTTGTCGCAAGGCAACAAGTTCGCCAGAGCATGTTCTTTAGACAGTGCTTCAACGCCTACGGTTGCCTTACCGTTCTTCTCCAAACGCGCTACGTAACGCAGAACTTTCTGTTGAGAGTGCGCTTTCTCTAAACGCTCAGCCAGCTCTTCGCTCAGTACAGAAGCTTTGTCGAAGAAGTCATCCACAGATAGATCTTGCAGCTCTGCAGGTACGAGCGATTCCACTTTTACGTTTTCAGGTTCGATATCCAAACCAGATTCACGCGCCAGAATCACCAGCTTACGCATCACGTCTGAGCCATCTAGGTCAGCACGAGGGTCAGGTTCCGTAAGGCCTTGTTGCCATGCTAAGTCAACCAACTCGCTGAACGGCACGGTGCCATCAAACTGTTGGAACAACCAAGACAACGTGCCCGAGAAAATGCCAGACAACGCAATGATGTCATCGCCACTTTCACGTAGGTCACGTACCGTGTGGTTAATCGGCAATCCAGCACCCACTGTCGCGTTGTACAACCAATGACGGCTGATCTTAGCGAAAGCATCTTGTACTTGATGGTAATACTCGCTCGATGCAGAACCTGCCACCTTGTTCGCCGAGATTAGGTGAATACCTTGTTGTGCGATTTGCAGATACTTTGCTGCAAGCACTGGGCTCGCAGTCACATCCAGAACCACTGCTTCGTCATAACCTTGAATAGAGCCCAAACGCTCTAACCAGTCGTTACCATTGTTAGCAATAGCTTCGTCGTCAAAGCGCTTACCTACCGAAGTCGCATCAATGCCTTGATCGTCGAACCAATAGGTTTGGCTATCAACCACGGCAACCAATTCAAAGTTCATTCCACGGCGCTTTTCAAGTTCCGCTTTTTGCTCAGCAAACAGGCTTAACCAGCTTGAACCAATATTGCCCTTACCACACAAGGCAATCGCAACACGCTTCTGCGCTTGGAACAATTGAGAGTGAATGCCTTTCACTAGGCTTGATGTTTCACTCTTACGAATCACAGCCACCAAGCTTAAGCCAGAGTTCGCTTCTGAGATGAACTCAACCGGCGAGCTCTTAAGCTGCTGGTAGAAACCGTAGCAATGGTTCGGGTTCTTAGTCACACCTGCACCCACTGCAGCAATCAGAGAGAAACCTTCTTTTAGCTTAATTTCCGCTTCAATCGCATGGTCTTGGAGATATTCTAATGCACCACCAGCGATCTCTTCTGTATACGCGAGACGCAAGCAGTGTTGATCCGGTTCTAACTCATAGGCCAGCGGCTCTAGTTGAGCACGCTTAAGCCCTTCAAGCACTTCACTTTCTAGACGGTCGAAATCGTGCCCGTGACCAAACGTCAGTTGCACAATCAGCACTTCATCCAGAGAGGTAATGATTTTTGCACCGCGACCCGATGCCAGAACACGCTCAATCTGAGTCGAACCAGATTCTGGCTGATAGCTGCAACGCAAGCTCAGATCCATCGCACTTTGCGCGACTGGCTGTAGTGTGCGGCTATGAAGCACAGGTGCGGCAAGACGAGCGAGTTCACTTGCTTCATCAAGACGAAGTAGAGGCAGTAAACACGCATCCGACACCAAGCGAGGGTCAGCGCTGTAAACGCCTGCCACATCACTCCAAATCGTCACGCGTTCAACTTCAGCCAAAGCACCAATCACGGTTGCTGAGTAATCCGAACCGTTACGGCCAAGCAATACCGTTTCACCCTCGCAGTTCTGAGCCATAAAGCCCGTAATCACCACGCGGCAATGTGCATGCTGCGCCAAGGCTTCTTTGATCAGAGGGTAAGAACGTGCGCGGTCGACTTCAGGCTGAGCGCCCACTTCTGCACGTAAAAAAGCACGCGCATCTTGAGCAACGGCTTGTAAATCATGCTGGCACAACAAAGCCGCGAGTAGACGTGAAGACCAAACCTCACCGTGTCCAAGCACTTTTGCTTTTTGTGCTTCGCTCAAGGGAGCCGTTAGCTCACCCAAAGCGGTAAATTCTTGTTGAATGGTTGAAGTAAGTTGTGCGGCTGATTCACCCTCAAGCAGTGCTTCAATCAGATCGAGTTGGAACTGACGAAGTGCTTGTAGGCATTCATGGGCAATACGACCATCTTTGTCGAGCGCTTCAACAAATTCAATCAAACGGTTGGTTGTTTTGCCTGCTGCCGATACCACCACCAAATCAGATGCTGATGAGTATTCTCTAAGAATGTTGACCACGCGTTGGTAACATTCAGGATTCGCTAAACTGCTGCCACCAAATTTATGTAGCTGGCGAAAGGTTGCCATTATTAACCCTCCCCTTCAGCGATAAAGCGCTGTGTTCTTTCAAACGCTTGCTTGAGGTCATCGATTAGGTCTTCTGCATCTTCAAGGCCAACAGATAGACGCAGTAGTTGCTGAGAAACACCCGCTTCTGCTAAGGCTTCTTCACCCATCGCGCGGTGAGTCATCGACGCAGGGTGACAAATCAGGCTTTCAACACCGCCCAATGATTCTGCCAAAGAAAACAGCTCTAACTTATCAACAAAGTATTTAAGCGCCTCGAATGAGCCCGCAAACTCAAAACTGAGCATGGAACCAAAGCCCGATTGCTGTTTCTTCGCGATATCATGACCCGGATGTTCAGGAAGGCTTGGGTGGTAAATAGTGCCAACAAGATCTTGTTGCTGCAGAGACGCTAGAATTTCACGTGAGCTTTCTTCGTGAACTCGCATACGCGCACCTAGCGTACGAATACCACGTAAAGTCATGTAGCTATCAAATGGTGTGCCGGTCGCACCAATACAGTTGCCCCACCATGCTAACTCTTCAGCGTGTTCTTCTGTCTTAGTGACCACAACGCCACCAATAACATCTGAGTGTCCATTGATGTACTTAGTGGTTGAGTGGATAACAAAATCAGCACCCAGCTCTAAAGGCTTTTGGAACACAGGTGTCAAAAACGTGTTGTCGACAGCAACCAGAGCACCAACCTCTTTCGCTTTACGGCAAGTTTCTGCAATATCAACCACGCGAACCAGTGGATTCGATGGGGTTTCAATTAAGATCAACTTTGGCTTAAGCGCGAGCGCCGCATCCAGCGCTGCTTGATCCGATTGATCAACGAACAGAACTTTGAAGTCACCTTTTAGCGAGCGAGTGTTAAACAGACGGTAAGTACCGCCGTAGCAATCGTGCGGTGCAATAATAAGATCATCGCCGCCTAAGAAAGCCGAAACCCATAAGTTAAGCGCCGAAGTACCACAGTTAGTCACAACCGCGCCTTTGCCTGATTCAAGCTCAAACAGTGCCGTCTCTAATAAACCGCGGTTTGGGTTACCAGAACGGGTGTAATCGTACTTTGGCACTTCACCAAAAGCGGGAAACCCATAGTTAGTCGAAAGATAAATGGGTGGGACAACGGCATGGTGTTGCGTGTCTGACTCGATACCAGTACGTACTGCGATTGTTGCTGGCTTCCGGCTGCTCATAGGTGCTTCCTTACAAGTTTTGCGTCTGAGAATCACAGCGGCTTGTCGGCATTTTGCGGCTGTGTTAGATATATGTTATTCACTTTACTTTCATAAACGTGAGACGTCAACACTTCTAGACGTCTATATGTCTTTGCTTATGGCAGTAAATCCCGCTAAAATCACCACTATTAATTTATTCTAACAACTAAAGTGATGAAGGTACGCAATGGCCGACTGGAATGGTGAATACATAAGCCCATATGCTGAGCATGGAAAGAAAAGCGAACAAGTAAAGAAAATTACAGTTTCTATCCCTCTAAAAGTGTTAAAGGTTCTTACTGACGAGCGTACTCGCCGCCAGATTAATAACCTACGCCATGCAACAAACAGTGAGCTACTGTGCGAAGCCTTTCTACATGCGTACACAGGCCAACCACTACCAACGGATGAAGACCTTCGTAAAGACCGCCCAGACGATATTCCTGCTGAAGTGAAAAAGCTGATGACAGAGATGGGTATCGAGTTCGAAGCGTTTGACGAAGAATAAAAACAACTCAGTCACTGCCTTCATTATTGATTCGCTCTAGCTGAACCTTATTTATCACATCGCGCATAGCTTTTTATGATTGCGCTGTGAATGATAGACATAAAAAAACCGACTCCAGATGAGTCGGTTTTTTATTATTCTTTTTGGCTCAATAGAGCAACAGCTATTAAGCCATATAGTTAGCAGGCATCTCGATACGAGCTACGCCAGATTCAACAGCCGCTTCCGCAACTGCTCGTGCTACGCGAGGAAGTAGACGTGGGTCCATTGGCTTAGGAATGATGTAACCCTTACCGAACTCCAGTGCAGTCTCGCCCGCAGCTGCTAGTACTTCAGCTGGAACTTCTTCTTTCGCCAGTTCACGAATCGCTTTAACCGCCGCTAGCTTCATTTCGTCATTAATTTCGCTCGCACGCACGTCTAGTGCACCACGGAAAATGAATGGGAAACAAAGTACGTTGTTTACTTGGTTAGGGTAATCACTGCGGCCTGTACCCATGATTAGGTCAGAACGAACTTCGTGTGCAAGCTCAGGCTTGATCTCTGGATCTGGGTTTGAACATGCAAACACAACAGGCTTATCAGCCATCAGCGTTAGTGCTTCAGCAGGCAGTAGATTCGGCCCCGATACACCCAAGAACAGGTCAGCGCCTTCGATAACATCTTCAAGCGTACGCTTATCAGTGTTATTTGCGAACAGCTCTTTGTATTCGTTTAGGTCATCACGACGAGTATGGATCACACCTTTACGGTCAAGCATGTAGATTTTTTCACGCTGAGCGCCACACTTAATCAGTAGTTCCATACAAGCAACCGCCGCTGCGCCAGCACCTAAACAAACGATCTTACACTCTTCAAGTTTCTTACCTTGAAGCTCGATCGCATTCAGCATACCCGCTGCCGTTACAATCGCAGTACCGTGTTGGTCATCGTGGAATACCGGAACATCACAACGTTCAATCAGGCGACGTTCAATCTCAAAACAGTCTGGTGCTTTGATGTCTTCCAGGTTAATACCGCCGAATGTATCTGCGATATTCGCAACTGTATCAACGAACTCATCGATTGTGCGGTGTTTTACTTCAATATCGATAGAATCTAAACCAGCAAAACGCTTAAACAGGAGCGCTTTGCCTTCCATAACAGGTTTAGAAGCAATAGGGCCAAGGTTACCTAGGCCAAGAATCGCTGTACCGTTAGAGATAACTGCAACCATGTTGCCTTTACCTGTGTACTTATAAACGTTATCAACGTTCTGTGCGATCTCGCGAACAGGCTCAGCCACGCCTGGGCTGTATGCAAGTGCTAGGTCTTCTGCAGAGTTTGCAGGCTTCGTCAGTTCTACGGCAATTTTGCCTGGAATTGGGAACTCATGGTAATCAAGAGCTTGCTGACGGAATTGTTCTTGAGGTGATAATTCTTGAGAGGATTGAGCTTGGCTGCTGTCTTCAGACATAGGTGTAGGTTCCTAGGATATTATTATTTGGGGGGATCTTGTTCATGTTAATGGATGTACTTCAAAGTTCCTAGGTGGTTGAAGCCTCTGTCTCATTAAAAAACGAGATTTCACTACTAATAAGACCAGTGAGCAGTTGAAATTACTATCGCTTGTTGAAGTTTCGTGCTGAATTTTGGTGAAGAGAGATACGCAAGGAATTGCCCTGAAATAGAATAGAGAGGCAACTTATCGTTGGGTGAGAGTGATGCTTGAATAGAAGTCAGTGCTTTCTCAAATTACAGGCAACAAAAAAGGACACCGAAGTGTCCTTTTTCATGTCTAAATAGCGAGAATTACTTCTTGCTAGAAAGAGCACCGAAACGCTTGTTGAAGCGATCAACACGGCCGCCAGTATCTACGATACGTTGCTTACCAGTGTAGAACGGGTGACATTTGTCACATACGTCTAGGTGGATTGATTCTTTTGCTAGCGTTGAGTTGAACTCAAATGTGTTGCCGCAAGAACAAGTTGCAGTAACTGCTTTGTATTCTGGGTGGATTCCAGCTTTCATGGGATAACCTCAAGTAGGCCGTGTCGCTATACGATTCTAAGCCGCACACCACACGTAGTTTAAAAAAAGAAATAAAGACACCGCATCGACACAAAAGAGTGATGAAGCCATACCTTTAAGGCGCAGTATAGTAATGAATCTATAAAGCAGGATCAACCGATTTGATACATTTTTCACCAATTCTCTCTTTATTTCCTTTATCGGCCTGAGATTTCGGGCTGTCGTTGTCGGTATACGCTAACTCGCCACCTTCATCCAAACTGCTTCTCGAATTTAACCGCCTTATCCTTTAGACTGTTCGCTCTCGTCAACTCAGATAAAGCCGTCCCTTTATGCGTCCAATGATTGCCCGCGTGGCACTGCCTGTTCCACTCGACAAGCAGTTCGATTACAAGATTCCAAACCACCTATTTCCGATTATTGGTGGACGAGTCTCTGTGCCTTTTGGACGACAAACCTTAACCGGCATTGTCACGGCTCTGGTTAACGAATCTGAATTCGAGCTAGACAAGCTCAAACCGATTAAAGCCTTGTTAGATAATCAGCCTGTTTGGCCGGAATCTGTCTATTCACTGTTAACTTGGTGCAGTCAGTTCTACCAGTACCCACTTGGCGAAACCTTTGCCAATGCCCTACCCAGCGCTTTACGCAAAGGCAAAGCTGCAGACTTCGCAACTTTGGTTGAATGGCAGTTAACGCCATCAGGCAAAGACCAACTGATGCAAGGTTTTGGTCGCGCAGTCAAACAAGCCAAAGTGATGCACATGCTTGAGCAAGGCCCCGTTCCCCATCAAGAGTTCATTGATGAAGAAGTTGGCAGCGCCGTACTCAAGACACTAGAAGAGAAAGGCTGGATTGAATCAGTAGAGAAAAAGCCAAAACGTCAGCCATGGCCAGTTGAACTTGAGAATGACCAAGACAAACCTAAGCTCAATGCCGAACAAGCCATCGCGATTGCGACCGTAAATAGCCAAACCGACTTTGGTTGTTTCCTGTTAGAGGGCGTTACTGGCTCAGGTAAGACCGAGGTTTACCTGAATATGATTAAGCCGATTCTCGATCAAGGTAAACAAGCGTTAGTGCTCGTGCCCGAGATTGGTCTCACTCCTCAAACGATTAACCGCTTTAAGCGACGCTTTAATGTGCCTGTTGAGGTTATCCACTCAGGTTTAAACGATTCAGAACGCCTGAATGCGTGGTTATCGGCGCGCGATAAAATAGCAGGCATCGTGATTGGTACCCGTTCAGCTCTGTTCACGCCATTTGCTGACCTAGGTATTATCATTGTCGATGAAGAACACGACGCGTCTTATAAACAGCAAGATAGCCTGCGCTACCACGCTCGAGATGTGGCGATCATGCGTGCTCATAAAGCGCAGATCCCGGTTGTGTTAGGCTCGGCGACTCCAGCCTTTGAGACGCTGCACAACGCTCAGATCGGCAAATACAGTTATCTCACCCTGACTTCACGTGCGGGTGTCGCACTGCCGACCACCAATAAGGTGTTGGATGTTAAAGGTGAATATCTAGAAAGTGGTTTGTCTGCGTCGTTAATTGCAGAGATGCAAAGACACCTCAAAGCTGGCAACCAAGTGATGCTGTTCCTCAATCGTCGAGGGTTTTCTCCGGCATTAATGTGTCACGATTGTGGTTGGACGGCCGAGTGTAAACGTTGTGATGCTTACTATACCTATCACCAATACAGTAATGAGATGCGCTGCCACCACTGTGGTTCTCAGCAGCATATCGTGCACAATTGCCAAGGTTGTGGGTCTGCGAACTTAGTGACAGTGGGTGTCGGTACCGAGCAGTTAGAGGCTCAGCTTGGCCAACTATTCCCTGAATACAAAACCATTCGTATTGACCGCGACAGCACCCGCCGTAAAGGCAGCTTAGAAAGCGCACTCGAGTCGATTCGTAAGGGTGAATTCCAAATTCTTATCGGCACGCAGATGCTTGCTAAGGGTCATCATTTCCCTGATGTGACACTTGTGGCGTTATTGGATGTCGATGGCTCTTTATATAGCAGTGACTTCCGAGCGTCTGAACGTCTTGCCCAGCTATTCATCCAAGTAGCGGGACGCGCAGGACGAGCAAGCAAACCCGGTGAGGTGATCTTACAGACTCACCACCCAGAACATGGGTTGCTGCAAGCTTTGCTGCATAAAGACTACAACCACTTTGCTCAGACGGCGCTGGCAGAACGTAAGCAGGCAATGTTACCGCCTTATACCTTTATGACTCTGTTTAGAGCAGAAGCCAATGACACTCGCTTGGTGGAAGAGTTCTTGCGTCAGGTTCGTCACACATTGGAATCGCACCCGTTGTTTGATCAATATTGCATGGTGTTAGGACCAACTCCGGCTCCGCTGGCTAAGCGAGCGGGCAAATCGCGCTGGCAGTTAATCTTACAAACTCAGACCCGCTCGTTAATGCAGAAGCTATTAATGAGTGCCAAGCCGGCCATCAATATGTTACCCGCTGCGAAAAAAGTTCGCTGGTCACTCGATATTGAGCCGCAAGATTTGAGTTAAACCCACTTGGGTTAAAACTAATGATAAGTTTGTTCACAAATATTTCATATTTCTCGTGAGCAACTTCACACTAGTCATGTGATTTTTGTTAATCTAGCCGTAACTTTACACGGATTAAACGAATAAAATATTGCAATAAAAAAAGTGTTAGCAACACTTTCATAATATCTATTCGATTACATTTATTATTCACGCCTTAGATGCTTAGGCGGCAAAGGAACTTAAAAGAGGGTTTAATTTATGGCGACAATGAAGGATGTTGCCCAGCTAGCAGGCGTCTCAACAGCCACGGTATCACGTGCATTGATGAACCCTGAGAAAGTCTCAGTTTCGACTCGCAAACGAGTGGAAACAGCAGTACTTGAAGCTGGATACTCACCCAATACATTAGCTAGAAACTTACGTCGCAACGAATCAAAAACCATCATCACTATTGTTCCTGATATCTGTGACCCTTATTTCGCCGAGATCATTCGTGGTATCGAAGATGCCGCAGTAGAAAATGATTACCTTGTTCTACTGGGTGATAGCGGCCAGCAAAAGAAGCGCGAGTCTTCGTTTGTTAACTTAGTTTTCACCAAACAAGCCGACGGCATGTTGCTGCTGGGTACTGACCATCCGTTTGATGTCAGCAAACCTGAACAAAAGAATTTACCGCCGATGGTAATGGCGTGTGAGTTTGCCCCTGAGCTTGAACTGCCTACGGTACACATCGATAACCTGACCTCTGCCTTTGAAGCGGTGAACTACCTAGCTCAGTTAGGTCATAAGCGTATTGCTCAAATTTCAGGACCAGTATCGGCAACACTGTGTAAGTTCCGCCAACAAGGCTACCAGCAAGCGCTGCGTCGCGCCGGAGTCTCAATGAATCCAGCCTATAGCACGGTCGGTGACTTCACCTTTGAAGCGGGCGCTCAAGCGGTTCGTCAATTACTGGCACTTCCTGAACAACCTACAGCTATCTTCTGTCACAACGATGCGATGGCGATTGGTGCGATTCAAGAAACGAAGAAGCTGGGCTTGCGCGTTCCTCAAGACCTATCGATTGTCGGCTTCGATGACATCCAATTCGCTCAATACTGCGATCCACCGCTAACCACCATTTCTCAGCCTCGTTATGAGATTGGACGCCAAGCGATGTTGATGATGCTTGATCTATTAAAAGGCAACGATGTGCAAGCAGGTTCGCGTCTGCTTGAAGCTAAATTAGTGGTTCGAGGCAGTACAGCGCCACCTCGAATATAACCCTTAGAAATACCCTTATAAATCTGCGGCACATTTTGATGTGCCGCTTCCATTTCTGCACTATTATCCTCGCGCAATCTGGATTACCATGAGGGCAGAATCAGCAACTATTGAATTGTCTTGTGGCTAATAGAGATTATGTAAAGCGCGGTCGTGGCACGAAAAAACCGACCAAAAAACAAGCCCCTCGCCGTAAACCTTGGCGCAGTGGTCTTTTGGCGATCCTCCTTGCCGGTGGTTTTGGTTACGGACTTTACCTATTGAGTAATGATCCTGAGCCGCCTGCACCAACGCCTGTGGCAACCAAACCAAAACCTAAGCCAAAACCAGCGAAAGTGATTCCGCCGCCTCCTGAAGAGAAGTGGGACTACGTTGAAACGCTGCCAAGCCGCGAGATTGAAGTAAAAGCCAAAGAGCAACAGATCTCTAAGATCCCTTACATCATGCAGTGTGGCGCTTACAAAACCTCGTCGCAGGCAGAAGCACGTAAGTTGGATATTGCCTTCCAAGGTATCTCAAGTGAGATCCGCAAGAAAGATGGCAGTAGCTGGTACCGTGTGGTTTTAGGGCCATACAAGTTGAAGCGTGACGCAGAACGCGATCGCCATAAGCTGCAACGAGCGAAAATTGAACCTTGCGCTATTTGGAAAGACGGGTCTTAATCAACTCAATATATAATAGGGGGAAGAGGATTCCCCCTATTGCTGTTTGAAAGCGTTCAATAGTTCATCGCACAAGCAATACCAGTATGTTAATCAAAAGAGTGCGTTTTAACGAAACTGAGGTACTTGTTCGTAGTACTCAAGCCCAAAGTCAGTCAGGTAGACCTGCTCCTTATTTATCTCAATGTAACCAAAAAAATCCAAGTGCGCTAAAACGTTAGGAAATGGACGTTTAAGAAAAACGTTAACCGAGTTTTTTAGATGTTCTGTTGAACACTCGCCCGCCTCCTGATACATCAGATGATGCAGTATAGACAGCTCATCCAGATCCATATCTCTATTAAAAAAACTGATATTGTCACTATTCATCACACTACTCCTTATGCAGTGAATACCACTGATTAGTGAACATCATTCCTTATAAATCAAACAAAAAGTGTTAACCATTTCACGTTAGAAATTTGTTTTATCTTTTTTTATATTTATCACAAACTATTAACCCACCAACCCTTGCCACACATAGGCTCAACAGGTAATGGATATTTGAAATAACTGGTAACATTTAGTTTTTTTGATATGACATACCATTAAAAGTGGCACTTGAATTCATGATAGTGGAGCCACATATAAGTAGTAACCATAAATAATAATCAAAAGAGGTCGACTCGTGACTACCATTGTATCTGTACGTCGTAATAATAAAGTCGTCATCGCGGGTGATGGACAAGTATCTCTGGGCAATACAGTAATGAAGGGCAACGCCCGTAAAGTACGTCGCCTATACAACAACAAAGTACTGGCCGGTTTTGCTGGCGGTACGGCTGATGCTTTCACGCTATTCGAAAAATTTGAAAGCAAGCTGCAAATGCACCAAGGCCATCTCACCAAAGCGGCAGTTGAGCTAGCGAAGGATTGGCGAAGCGACCGTGCTCTACGTAAGTTAGAAGCACTGTTAGCAGTAGCGGATGAGACCGCTTCACTGATCATCACAGGTAACGGTGACGTAGTTCAACCTGAGAACGACCTGATTGCGATCGGTTCGGGCGGAAACTTCGCTCAAGCAGCCGCTACTGCACTATTAGAAAATACTGATTTAGATGCGCGTGAAATCGCAGAGAAGTCGCTGAACATTGCAGGCGACATCTGTGTCTTCACCAACCATCACCACACTATTGAAGAACTAGAAAGCACCGTTGAGCTGCCAAAGCCAGAGTAACGACCGCTTCCATCAATAACGTTGTATTCAACAGTGATTAAAGAATTAAGGAAAAACCATGTCTGAGATGACTCCTCGCGAAATTGTTCACGAACTCAATCGCCACATTATCGGCCAAGACAACGCTAAGCGCTCAGTGGCTATCGCTCTTCGTAACCGCTGGCGCCGTATGCAGCTTGAAGAAAGCCTACGTGTTGAAGTATCACCAAAAAACATCCTGATGATTGGCCCAACGGGTGTAGGTAAAACTGAAATCGCTCGCCGCCTAGCGAAATTAGCAAACGCGCCTTTCATCAAGGTAGAAGCGACTAAGTTCACCGAAGTGGGTTACGTTGGTAAAGAAGTTGAAACCATCATCCGTGATCTAACGGACGTTGCGATCAAGATGACGCACCAACAAGCGATGGAAAAAGTACAATACCGCGCTGAAGAACAAGCTGAAGAACGCATTCTTGATGCCCTTCTACCACCAGCGCGTGATGCTTGGGGTCAGAACGAGCAATCAACTGAAGACACAACCTCTTCAAACACTCGTCAGATTTTCCGCAAGAAACTGCGTGAAGGTAAGCTAGATGACAAAGAGATTGAAGTTGATGTAGCCGCACCGCAAATGGGCGTTGAAATCATGTCACCTCCAGGCATGGAAGAGATGACAAACCAGCTGCAAGGCATGTTCCAAAACCTAGCGGGCGACACCAAGAAAAAGCGTAAGATGAAAATCAAAGACGCATTCAAAGCACTGACGGAAGAAGAAGCTGCGAAGCTTGTGAACCAAGAAGAGCTGAAAGAGAACGCGATCTTCAACGCTGAAAACAACGGCATCGTATTCATCGATGAGATCGACAAAATCTGTAAGCGTGGCGACAGTTCAGGCCCAGATGTATCTCGCGAAGGTGTTCAGCGTGACCTACTGCCTCTTATCGAAGGCAGTACAGTATCAACCAAGCACGGTATGGTTAAAACTGACCACATCTTGTTTATCACATCAGGCGCATTCCAAGTGGCTAAGCCATCTGACCTGATCCCTGAGCTACAAGGTCGTCTACCAATCCGCGTAGAACTTGAAGCACTATCAGCACATGACTTCAAACGCATCCTAACTGAGCCAAAAGCATCTCTAACAGAGCAATACATTGCCCTAATGAAAACAGAAGATGTCAACATTGAGTTCACTGAAGATGGCATCAACCAGATTGCGGACGCAGCATGGCGCGTAAACGAAACCACTGAGAACATCGGTGCGCGTCGTCTACACACAGTGATGGAGCGTCTAATGGATGAGATTTCATTCGAAGCAACAGACAAAGCTGGCAGCAAGCTAGTGATTGATGAAGCTTACGTAACATCGAAACTTGGCGAATTCGTTGAAGACGAAGACCTAAGCCGCTTCATCCTGTAGCACACCAAACTCTAACTTATTGCTCTATCTCAAAGAAATAGCAGCTAATAAGCGAATTCAAGGCCCACTTTCGAGTGGGCTTTTTATTACCCGAAAAATGGGCGTATACTCAAATCACAGTATGAAACGAAGACTTACAAAGAATTAGACCTACGATGAAACAATCTCTACTGATCTGGCTTGATGCCGCACGACCAAAAACTCTGCCTCTCGCACTTGTCTCTATTCTTACAGGAAGTAGTTTAGCGTTCGCCGGTGGTCAGTTTTCTTTATCGATAGCCCTACTGGCATTTTTAACCGCCACCCTATTACAGATTTTATCGAACCTAGCCAATGACTATGGCGACGCCGTAAAAGGCACAGACAACGAAAATCGTCTGGGGCCAACACGTGCCATGCAATCTGGCGCGGTAACAGCGAAAACCATGAAGCAAGCGATCATCCTCAACATCGTGTTTACTATGGTCGCTGGGCTGATTCTTATTTTTCATGCCTTAACCTCGATTGAAAGTATCTTATCTTTCATTGCGTTAGGCATATTAGCCATTGTTGCTGCCATCGCTTATACCGTCGGTAATAAGCCTTATGGCTATATTGGCCTTGGCGACTTATCGGTATTTATCTTCTTCGGTTTATTAGGTGTTTCAGGGACTTACTTCTTGCACACTGGCCATGTTGAACCAAGCCTATTCCTTCCGGCATTGGGCTGTGGCTTGATGGCGGTTGCGGTACTCAATATCAACAACATGCGTGATATCGAAAACGACAGCGAATGTGGTAAGCGCACCATGGCGGTTCGCCTAGGACAACGCAAAGCCAAACACTATCATTTTGCTCTGCTTGGCCTCGCCCTTGCGTCTTTCGCTATCTACCTGCTTATTCAAGAAAAACCGGTCTGGATCAGCCTGCCGTTTTTGCTGAGCATTATTATTGTTTACAAGCATGGCAAAGCCGTTTGGGAAACCGAAAAGCCAGCGCAAATTGCACCAATGATGCCCGTGATTGTGAAATGCTCACTGGTCACTAACCTATTGTTTGCAGGGGTTGTCGTAGCTCAAACTCTATTGAGTTAAATGAGACTAATCATTGCAAAGGGATCAAGCGCCGATATACTCAAAGTAAGCTCATTGTTCAAAAGGTATACTAATGGAATACAACACTTCAGCACTGTGCGACATATATTTGGATCAAGTTGATGTCGTGGAGCCAATGTTCAGCAACTTCGGTGGACGTGCATCCTTCGCAGGACAGATCACGACATTAAAGTGTTTTGAAGACAACGCTTTGATTCGCTCTGTACTAGAGCAAGACGGTCTGGGGCGTGTGTTGTTAATCGATGGGGGCGGCTCACTACGTAAAGCGCTGATCGATGCTGAGATAGCCCTACTTGCCGAAGACAATGAGTGGGAAGGGATTGTGGTTTACGGGTGCGTTCGTGAAGTCGATGAGCTTGAAGACATGAACCTAGGTATCCAAGCCTTGGCTTCTATCCCTGTTGGTGCGAGCCAAGAAGGTGTCGGTGAATTAGACGTTCCAGTGAACTTTGGCAGCGTGACCTTCTTACCTGAAGATTACCTCTACGCAGACAACACTGGCATCATTCTTTCTGCCGAACCTCTAGATGTAGAACTCGATTTGGATGTCGAGGAAGAAGACGTCGAGTAACTCTCACTCAGCTTCAAATAATAAAACAAATCATAAGAACACAAACAAAAACGCCCGCTACTGAGTAGCGGGCGTTTTTTTAAATCTGAAGAGTCGATTACTCTACTTCATCCATTTTACCAAGAAGGTTACGGATGCGATCTTGCCATGCTGAATGCTCTTCCTGCATTTGCTGAGTTTTTTGCTCTAGCTCGTGACGGCTTGCTTTAAGCTCACCAGCTTCTGTTGCTAGTGCTTGTTTCTCTTCTTTAAGCTCTTCCACTTCCATTTGAAGAAGTGCAATTGTATCTACTGCTGTTTGAATTTTTGCTTCTAGCTGCTCTAGTACTTCAAAAGACATTCTGGCCTACCTTTAAGTTATCCGTTTGATGGTGAAGGTTCACTCCACTTATTTCCCCATTCTACTCAGCAGAGCAAGGATAAACACTCAATATATTCGATATTTTGCGCCATTCGATGAAAAAAACAGCACTTTTTACCGAATATTAACGTGAACGATTACCGCCACAACGGCAAACCGATTATTTTGATGAATAATAACTGTTTTCCACTGCGAATTGATCGAGAGCAATCTCCAAAAAACAAAAAGGCAAACGTTTCCTTTTGGATATGGTAAAATTCGCCGCGAAATTTCTATTCCCCCTTTGAAAATTTTGGAGTCCGCATGAAACGCGATTTAGCAATGTCATTCTCTCGTGTCACAGAAGGTGCAGCACTAGCTGGTTACAAGTGGCTTGGCCGTGGCGATAAAAACGCTGCAGATGGCGCTGCTGTAGAAGTAATGCGTAGCCTATTAAACAAAACCGAAATTAGCGGTGAGATTGTTATCGGCGAAGGTGAAATCGATGATGCACCTATGCTATACATCGGCGAAAACGTAGGTGTGGGCGGCGACGCTGTCGACATCGCAGTTGACCCAATTGAAGGGACACGCATGACAGCAATGGGCCAATCAAATGCATTGGCTGTATTGGCTGCGGGCGAAAAAGGCAGCTTCCTTAAAGCGCCTGATATGTACATGGAAAAGTTGGTTGTTGGCCCTGGCGCTAAAGGCGTGATTGACCTAGAACTGCCACTAACAGAAAACCTAGAAAACATCGCTAAAGCACTAGGTAAAACACTTGATACCCTAGTCGTAACCACGCTTGCTAAGCCTCGTCATGATCAAGTCATCGCCGACATGCAAGCAATGGGCGTTCGTGTATTTGCTGTGCCAGACGGTGATGTTGCGGCTTCTATCTTAACCTGTATGCCAGACAGTGAAGTAGACGTCATGTACTGCATCGGCGGCGCACCTGAAGGTGTGGTCTCGGCGGCGGTAATTCGCGCACTCGACGGCGACATGCACGGTCGTCTTCTACCTCGCCACGAAGTGAAAGGCGACACAGAAGAGAACCGCAAGCACGGTGAACTTGAACTTGAGCGCTGCGCAGAAATGGGCGTAACGGCGGGTATCGTATTGAAGATGGAAGACATGGCACGCAGCGACAACGTTGTATTCTCAGCAACAGGCATCACTAAGGGTGACTTGCTAGAAGGTATTTCTCGTCAAGGTAATATCGCAACCACAGAAACCCTGCTTATCCGTGGCCGCTGCCGTACAATTCGCCGCATCAAATCTATCCACTACCTAGAGCGTAAAGATCCAGAAGTAGTAGGTCATATCCTGTAAGCCTAAATTCGGTGAAACAGAATATTCCAAGGCTGATACCTAGTATCAGCCTTTTGTTTTATTAGCGCACCAGAATCTGACCATGGCAGCCAATAGAGTAAATTATCATCAATATAGTAAATGGTTTGCTTTATAAACACCTTGCCTCATAATAGTAAGGTTCATTAGGTAGGGATAGTATGAAAACAAGCGACAGAATCTTACAGACCATTAAGCGTCAAGGCGCGGTAACCGCGAAACAACTGTCAGAAGAATTTGGCATGACGACAATGGGGGCAAGGCAACATCTGCAAAGCCTGGAAGATGACGGTATTCTTGCGTTTCATGATGTGAAAGTGAAAGTGGGTCGCCCGACTCGCCACTGGTCCCTGACTCAACAAGGTCATAACCAATTTTCAGACCGACATGGTGAACTCACCATTCAAGTGATTGATGCTGTCGAGAATCTATTTGGTAAAGAAGGGCTGGCTAAGGTTGCTGCCGAGCGTGAACAACACACTCTTAAGCAGTATCAAACTGCGCTGTCTGGCTGTGATTCACTCATCAGCAAGCTTAAAAAACTCACCCAGCTTCGTGAAGACGAAGGCTACATGGCTGAGCTTCAAGAACATGATGATCACTACATCTTGATTGAGAACCACTGCCCTATCTGTAAGGCTGCAACTCGCTGCCCTAGCCTGTGCCAATCTGAGCTCAACGTGTTTACTGAGTTACTAAAAGATGAGTGTCACGTGAGCCGTACAGAGCACATCATTGCTGGCGAACGACGCTGCACTTACACCTTAACACCCGCCCTTTGATTGCAAAGGTAATCGGCTAATACCGTCTCAATATTGAGAAAATACAAATAGATTAAAATTTGTACAGATTTCTTTCTTAAGCTTAGAGCATATGAAACACGCTTAATGCTAAGGAAGGAATGATGGCGCATCCACAACCCGCTCAAAAACTGCCACCCTTTGATGAACTTGTCCAACTCGCGAAAAGCGACCCGAAAGCATTCAATCAATTCAAACACGAGATGTGCGAACAGATGATTTGTTCGGCTTCAGACGTGATGCAAGACCGACTTCGTGCGCAGCAAAGTCACATCGACTTAGTGGTTAGCCGTTGTAAAAACCCACACCACGCCAATGTCGTACTCATGCAAGAGCTGCGCTGTCAGGTCTGTAAGTTCCAAGATGCACTCGAAGGGCGCTGCGGCTTTGAAGAATCTCTGCCTGAAAATGTCGTGCCTTTTAAGCCGAATACCGAACCTAAAATGTACTGAAATTAGCAAAGCACTAAAAAGAAAAAGGGAGCGTAATGCCCCCTTCTTATTGGTTCGCTGTTCAATATTCACATGGGTCTTCGCCGTAGTCATTACGGCCTTCTGTACCTTTCAACAAACCACACTCAATCAGAATCCAGAAACCACACACTAATGCCGCGACGGTTGCCGCCATATGAATTGGCGATACCGGCTCTGTCGTCGTTGCAACCATTGGCGAAGCTAAACGACCCAATACTAATGGCACATTCAATAGTAGCCAGTAATTAGACTTATTGCGGTCGTGCCAGCGCTTAGCGGTTACCGCAAGGTCTGGGATCACAAGCATCAATAGGATGATTGGTAGCAGGATATAAGAGTAAGCAGGGAACAACACAGAGATACCTGAAGCAAAACCGGTAATCGCTATGTAGTAGAAAACATTCCAAATCCAGTAAGTCTTACGACCAATTCTCCCCTTGAAAGAGAGCAGTAATTCTTTCATCGACATCTTAAATACTCAAATTTATACGCCGCTAAAAGTCAGCAGCAATGGTTAGTTTATTACTTTTTGAAAGCAACTTTTATCCATATCACGAATATTCACCGTTAAGCTTCTTACATGACTTGCTTGTTCTTGCAGGATCTGCATTAACGATCGTGACAATTCTCGCTTTTGCTCTTCCGTTCGTCCCGAAAGTAACTCAAAGCTGATATGAATAAAGTCTACACTATCTTCCTCATCACCGACCAACCAATTATGGCAACGCAGTGAACGAGATTTCACTGATGGCACATCAAACAAGCCACATGTGAGAGCGACTTGGTGGAGATCTTCCAGTAAGCCTTGGATATTTACTCGCTCATCCACTGAATTGGAGTACTCTAGAACTAGATTCGGCATTGTTACTTCCTGTTGTTAACGCAATCGTTTGTCCCTTAATAACAACTAACGATGAAAAATCCGAGAAGTTAGCTATTATTCTGTCTGCCGGATCACTGATATATGCTCAAAATCTACTCTGACCATTGAGTAAGATCCAAGAAAGTCATGACCACAGTCATGATCTGTTGATATTAATCTGTTATATTATTTCGTAATAAAGTTTACTTTTTTACATTCGATTTATTTAAATACTTTGGAGATATTCCTATGCGTCATCCTGTAGTTATGGGTAACTGGAAACTAAACGGCAGCAAAGAAATGGTTGTTGATCTACTAAACGGTCTTAACGCTGAACTTGAAGGCGTAACAGGCGTAGACGTAGCAGTTGCTCCACCAGCACTTTTCGTTGATCTAGCAGAGCGTACGCTTACTGAAGCGGGCAGCGCGATCATCCTAGGTGCTCAAAACTCTGACCTAAACAACAGCGGTGCATTCACTGGCGACATGTCTCCAGCAATGCTTAAAGAGTTCGGCGCATCTCACATCATCATCGGTCACTCTGAGCGTCGTGAATACCACAACGAATCAGATGAGTTCGTAGCTAAGAAATTCGCATTCCTAAAAGAGAACGGCCTAACTCCAGTTCTTTGTATCGGTGAATCTGAAGCACAAAACGAAGCAGGCGAAACTGTTGCAGTATGTGCTCGTCAACTTGACGCTGTTATCAACACTCAAGGTGTTGAAGCTCTTGAAGGCGCTATCATCGCTTACGAACCAATCTGGGCTATCGGTACTGGTAAAGCAGCTACAGCTGAAGATGCACAGCGCATCCACGCTCAAATCCGTGCACACATCGCAGAGAAATCTGAAGAAGTTGCTAAGAAAGTTGTTATCCAATACGGCGGTTCTGTTAAGCCAGAAAACGCAGCAGCTTACTTCGCACAACCAGACATCGACGGTGCTCTAGTTGGCGGCGCAGCTCTAGACGCGAAAAGCTTCGCAGCTATCGCTAAAGCAGCAGCTGAAGCAAAAGCTTAATTTAAACCTCACCGTTTAGATTAGATGAAAGGTCAACTTAGGTTGGCCTTTTTTGATCTCGCTCGAAAACCGCCACTCCCAACCTCTTTTTTGCACTGAGCTCTTTGTAACTTAATAACATTCCGGTTTATTAGACTGCGTTATGAAGATTTATACACAAGCTCATCTAAACACATTTCGAAAACAGCTCCGAAACAACATGCCTCAACCAGAACGCAAGCTATGGTTTTATATACGGAACAAGCAGCTTGGTATTAAGTTTCGCAGACAACATAGCATCGGAAAGTACGTCGTGGATTTCTTCAGCTGTGAACTAAAACTGGCCATTGAGATAGATGGTAATAGCCACTTTTCAGAACAAGCACAGGCTTACGATCATCAGCGTACACGAGACTTAAACAAGATTGGAATCAAGGTGCTTCGCTTTACCAATAATGAAGTTAATCAGAATCTTGAAGAAGTTTTGGTGAAAATCATGAATTCAATCCCCAAATAAACTTCTGTGTACGCATCCCCCTCTAACTCCCCCTTATTTCAACATTTTCGATTACCCTGCCGATCTAAGGTAAAGGGGGAGAACTTTCTTTGTTCACTTAGGTTCCTAGGCTTACTGAAACCATAAAATGTTCAATAAATCGCTAATAGGAAAGCTTACGTTAATCGCTAAAATTTGTTGTAGTCGGTATATGCTCCAACAACTACGGAACGGTTCCTCCCCTTTCCAATGAAAGCTAAAGGGATCTAGAAACCTGACATAAGGGGAGGCTAGGAGGGGATTTTACAATGAATCTAAAGAACGGCAGGCACAAAAAAACCGCTGAATAATCAGCGGTTTTTAAATTCTTTAAGCGAACGCTAAGCGTGGCTTAGAACAACTCTTCTGCAACGCGGAACAGCTCAGAACGGTCTGGGTTCTGCATGTTCTCGATACAATCGATGATGTCGTGGTGAACAAGTTCTTCTTTCTCGATACCCACACAACGACCACCGTGACCTTCTTGAAGAAGGTGAACAGCGTAGTTACCCATGCGAGAAGCCAATACACGGTCAAATGCAGTAGGACGACCACCACGTTGGATGTGACCAAGAACCGTTGCACGAGTTTCACGACCTGTTGAAGATTCAATCTCTTTAGCCAGTTCGTTAGCATCCATCATTAGCTCAGTTAGAGCGATGATTGCGTGCTTCTTACCTTTCGCAATGCCATCTTGGATGTTGCTGATAAGCTGTTCTTTATCTAGGCCAGTCTCTGGAGTAATGATGTACTCACAACCACCCGCGATTGCTGACATAAGCGTAAGATCACCACAGTGACGGCCCATGATTTCAACAATAGAAATACGTTGGTGAGAAGAAGACGTGTCACGTAGACGGTCAATTGAATCAATAACAGTGTTAAGCGCTGTTAGGTAACCGATTGTGTAGTCAGTACCCGCGATATCGTTATCGATTGTGCCTGGAAGACCGATACATGGGTAACCCATTTCAGTCAGCTTCTTAGCACCCATGTAAGAACCGTCACCACCGATAACAACAAGTGCTTCGATACCGTGCTTCTTAAGGTTCTCAATGCCTTTCTCACGAACAGCAACGTCTTTAAATTCAGGGAAACGTGCAGAACCTAAGAAAGTACCACCACGGTTGATCACGTCAGATACGCTTGAACGGTCAAGCTTTTCGATACGGTCTTCAACAAGGCCTTGGTAGCCATCGTAAATACCGTAAACTTCAATGCCAACTGATAACGCAGTACGAACAACGCCGCGAACTGCTGCGTTCATACCTGGAGCGTCACCACCACTGGTCAAAACACCGATCTTCTTAATCATGCTCACCCTCGATTTTTGGGAATCTATTATTCAATTCTTGTTCTTGCTGATTGTATATCAACAAGATTTTAAATCTATATTTGTGCGTTATGTTACATTTCCTCAACAGGAATAGCACTCAAATCGCGTAAAATTATGTAACATTTCTACTTCTGTAAGAGTATTACAGTTTTACTCAATAACTTTGTTGATTCACATCAGAATCAACATTAATTGTTACTAAGGTGGTTTTTGAATCACCTAACAGTTAATAATTTTTACTCACTTTAGTTCAAAAGCCACTCACTTACCATTTGCCCGCTGATTTTTAGCACGCATTACCACGAGTGGAATTTCTGCTGCTTCTCTGGTCCAAATACGACCGAATACGGGTCTTGGTGAATTAATACATCAGCATCAGGGAACACGGAGATAAGCTTAGCCTCTACTTCGTCAGAAATGCGATGCGCTTCAATAAGTGGGATATTATCTTCCAATTCTAGATGCAGTTGGATGAAGCGTATTGGCCCCGAGCGACGCGTTCGTAATTGATGCACACCCAACACGCCTTCCACGCTCAATGATGTCTCTTTAATCTGTTTCAGCTCATCATCTGGCAGCTTATGATCAAGCAGAGACTGAACCGCTTCCATCGCCATTTGATAAGCGCTGTACAGAATGTAGATACCTATACCCACCGCAAATACAGAGTCCGCTTGGCCAAGCCCAAACCAACTCAATGCCAGTGCCAGCATAATCGCGGCGTTCATATAAAGGTCTGATTGATAGTGCAATGAATCGGCTGCAATAGCTTGGCTACCCGTTTTGTTGACCACATGTTTTTGGAAGCGAACCAGACCAAAGGTCATCACTATCGCGAACAGGCTGACGTAGATACCAATTTCTGGAGAGTTCAGTTCATGAGGTCGGAAGAAGCGCTCAATACCATTGAGAATAAGGAAACATGCAGAGCCTGAAATAAACATTGCCTGCGCTAATGCAGCGAGAGATTCAGCCTTACCATGACCAAAGGTGTGCTCTTTGTCGGCAGGCTGCAGAGAGTAACGAACCACGATAAGGTTAACGACAGAGGCCGCGATATCCAGCATTGAATCCACGACGGAAGCCAACAGACTCACGGAACCTGTCACCCACCAAGCTGCGACTTTCACTATCAATAAAATAGTGGCGATGGTGGTGGCTGCCCAAGCGGCGAGCGTAACTAAACGTGCGTATTCTTGTTTCATAACTTGGCTATAAAGTGACTGATAGCACAAAGTATAACCTGCAAACCACCAATTGAATATGACAGCCATGATGTAAAACATTCATTTTTAAGGATCAAAAAAAGCGACACTCGGCCGCTTCTTTCTAAACACTTTCATTCAACGCTGATTTTTCAAGCAATGAATTACTTGTCTTTGTTCATGCGTTTTCCCATTTTGTCAGCACACTTAGTCATGCGCTCTTGTTGGATTTCTTTCAGTTGAGTCTTTTGCTCAGCCGTTAGTACGCTCATCATTTGGTGTTGCTTCTTAAGCATTGCTACGCGACGCTCAGTTTGCTTCTCAACCATTTGGCTTGCTAGGTCGTTTGCTGCTGCTTCGTCAAAGTTGTCAGCAAGTACCAATGCTTGAACCTTTTCGTGATGCGCTTTCATTTGCGCCATTTTTGCCGTTTTGTTTGCACCGCGCTTTGCTTTCATCTCAGCACGGTCTGCTTCACGCATCTCTTTTAACTGTTCTTTTTGAGCGTCGGTTAGGTCTAGTTGGCGCATTACTTTTTTATCGAAACCGCCACACTTGTCGTGCATACCTTTGTGGTCACCTTTATCACCACCACCGTAAGCATACGCGCTTGCTGTACCAAAAATAAGTGGAAGTGCCGCAGCTGCTAGTACAAGTTTCTTAGTCATTTTCATAATTGTTGCCTCAATTCGGTATAATAAGTCATGTGTTGCGTCTGTTTCTCAGCGCTTGAATATAGATTAGTCTTTCCCTCGTAAAGTGACGTTTAGAAAGCGTAAAGAATCGTAAAGAGTGAAAGTTGACGAATAATTAGCAGTATTATTAACCTAACTAAATGATTAAGGCTTCCCAATGGCGAACATTCTTCTTATTGATGACGACACAGAGTTAACCAGCTTACTTAAAGACATTTTGAGCTTTGAGGGCTTCACTGTCTCCGAAGCCAATGATGGCTATGCCGGGCTTGAAGCGATCAATGATGAGATTGATCTGGTCCTTTTGGATGTGATGATGCCGCGCCTTAATGGCATGGAAACGCTAAAAAAGCTGAGGGAAAATTGGGAAACGCCGGTACTAATGCTGACCGCAAAAGGCGAAGAGATCGACCGTGTGATTGGTCTTGAACTTGGCGCGGATGATTACCTGCCTAAACCTTTCAGTGACCGAGAGTTGTTAGCTCGTATTCGAGCTATCTTGCGTCGTACTCAAACCAACACCGCACCTAAGGCGGCCAGTGATAGAGTTCAATATCAAGACATCGAAGTCTTCCCGGGCAAACAAGAAGCCTACTGCAATGGGGAGCTCATCGACCTCACCACAACCGAGTTCGCCCTACTGAGTCACCTTATCCAAAACCCAGGGCAAGTGATCACCAAAGAAGCATTGAGTTTGGATGTGCTGGGTAAAAGGCTCGCAGCGTTTGACCGCGCGATAGACATGCACATCTCTAATCTACGTAAGAAGATTCCTGAGCGCACTGACGGCAAATCACGTATCAAAACCTTACGAGGCCGTGGCTACTTATTGGTAGAGGAAGATTAATGCGTATACCTAAAATCACCAGCTTATATGGACGTATCTTTGCTATCTTTTGGTTCACCATGTTACTGGTGCTTTTGTCGGTGCTGTCACTTCCCCATTTAGACCCTCGAGTCGCGCGAGATGTGCCCGCAGATCACCTCGATAAACTCGAGCGTATCGCTAAAATCACAGAGAAACGCTACGCCAAAGAACCTAATCTGGGCAAGATTGTCTTCCAACTGGAGGCGCCACGCAGCCGCAAGGATTCTAGAGCTCGCATCTACCTGACCGATCTTGAGGGCGCAGTCCTTACCTCGAAAAGGCATTCAGACTATAAGCTAAAGGCGATTCGTAACTTTGTTACCTCGATTGATAACCCTGAGATACCGAAGCAAAAACTCTACGGACACTACATGGTCGCAGGGCCAGTGCCAATTACTCTCGCTGGTGAAGAGTTGCTGATGTATGCCGGAGTGAAGTGGAACCAACCACCGCCATTCTTACTGCGCCTGTTTGATAGACCTCTGCAGCTATTGCTTGCCGTGATGTTGGCGAGTACCCCGCTATTACTTTGGTTAGCTTGGGCACTGAGTCAACCCGCTCGCAGGCTAGAACGCGCGGCACAACGCGTGGCGAAAGGTCAATTCGAGGTCGATCCAACACTCGAAAAAGGTACTTCAGAGTTCAGACAAGCTGGTGAAAGCTTTAACCAGATGGTAGAAGCGGTAAACCAGATGATCTCCGGGCAACAACGCCTGCTCTCTGATATCTCACACGAGCTCCGCTCGCCACTGACACGTCTTCGCATGGCCAATGCACTGGCGATTCGTAAACAAGGCGAGAGCCAAGAGTTAGAACGCATTGATACCGAAGCACAGCGTTTGGAACAGATGATCAGTGAGCTGCTGACGCTATCTCGTATGCAGGTCGACAGCCATATTACTCGTGAGGTTCAGCCTATCTCGAGCCTATGGGAAGAGATCTTAAAAGACGCAGAGTTTGAAGCCGAACAGATGGGCAAACAACTGACGTTCTCGGAGATCCCAGAACGCTCTATTTCGGGGAACCCTAAACTGCTGATGAGTGCGCTAGACAACATTACACGCAATGCCATCTACTACGGTAAAGACCAAGTGGATGTACAGTTCCATGTGGTTCAAGATCAGCTAACAATTTGCGTCAATGATAATGGTGATGGTGTTCCAGAGGATGAACTCGATTCTATCTTCAGACCTTTTTACCGTGTCTCAACAGCGCGTGACAGAAACTCTGGCGGCACAGGGCTTGGATTAACCATTACTGAAAGTGCGATTCGCCAACACAGCGGAACCATCACCGCAACCCGCAGCCAGCTCGGTGGATTACAACTCGAAATCACCCTGCCTATCTTACCGGTGTAATACCCCCACAAAGATCTCAGTTGATAATGATTGTCATTACCATTATGGTAAATCCTCTAATTAAGGAGGATTTACCATGTCGCACACTTTCCCTGCTTTACCCTACGCTTACGATGCCCTAGAGCCTTACATTGACGCTAAGACAATGGAAGTGCATTACAGCAAGCACCATAGAACCTACTACGATAAGTTTGTTGCGGCGGTGTCTGGCAGCGAGCTAGAACAGCAATCTCTGACCGAGATCTTCGCCAACATCTCTCAGCACAGCCCGGCTGTTCGTAACAATGGCGGTGGCTACTACAATCACATCTTGTACTGGAACTGCATGTCGCGAGACGGCGGTGGTGAACCTACGGGCGAGCTTGGTGAGGCTATCAAGAGTACCTTCGGTGATTTCGAGACATTCCAAGATCAGTTCGCCCAAGCGGCGATCAATACCTTTGGCTCCGGCTTTGCTTGGCTAGTGGTAGAGCAAGGGCAACTGAAGATCATCTCAACCTCGAACCAAGATAATCCGTGGATGGATACCGTTGTCAGTGATGGCGAACCGATTCTTGCGCTCGATGTTTGGGAACACGCCTACTACATCAGCTACCAAAACCGTCGTCCTGATTACATCAACGCATGGTGGAATGTGGTGAATTGGAAGGCGGTTGCTGAAAACTACGCACAAGCACTCGCGAATAAAGCGTAAGCGAATGGTGGTGAACTGTACTCACTCAGCTTGCCACCGTATACTCGGGCTATCTTTGATTACTCTTGTGAACCAACATGTTTGATATCGCTCTATACGAACCAGAAATTGCACCCAATACGGGTAACATCATCCGCCTATGTGCTAACTGCGGCGCAAACCTGCACCTGATTGAACCGCTTGGCTTTGATTTTGAAGAGAAGAAGGTTCGTCGTGCTGGCTTGGATTACCACGACCTTGCGCGAGTTAAGCGTCACAAGAACCTAGAAGCTTTCCTTGAGTATCTTGAGAATGAACGCGAGGGTGACTTCCGCATCTTTGCCTGCACCACTAAAACGACAGGTCACCACGTTGATGCAAAATTCCAACAAGGTGATGTGTTGATGTTTGGCCCAGAGACTCGCGGGCTGCCTGCTGAATTCATCGAAAGTATGCCAATGGAACAACGCATTCGTATTCCAATGATGCCAGACGCGCGCAGCCTGAACCTGTCTAACGCAGTGGCAATCATTGCTTTTGAAGCATGGCGACAAATGGGTTTTGAAGGCGCGGTATAACCGAACACTCAAGCTTATCTGTTATCTGTTATCGATAGTAAACAGTAAGTAACAGCTAGCGACAGACAATAAAAAAGGTTCATCG
>NZ_JBFRNU010000014.1:0-317 GCF_041471145.1 Vibrio sp. 10N.261.54.A5
AGCCTGGCGATGTCCTACTCTCACATGGGGAAGCCCCACACTACCATCGGCGCTATTGTGTTTCACTTCTGAGTTCGGCATGGAATCAGGTGGGTCCACAATGCTATGGTCGCCAAGCAAATTTTAAAATTCGGAAAGCTATTAAAAGTGTTGTCTCATCAAACTCATTCAAGGTCTGGTCTTTCTTTGAGTCCACAAAACCCCTTGGGTGTTGTATGGTTAAGCCTCACGGGCAATTAGTACAGGTTAGCTCAATGCCTCGCAGCACTTACACACCCTGCCTATCAACGTCGTAGTCTACGACAACCCTTTAGGAC
>NZ_JBFRNU010000015.1:0-3209 GCF_041471145.1 Vibrio sp. 10N.261.54.A5
TTAAAGCCTGGCGATGTCCTACTCTCACATGGGGAAGCCCCACACTACCATCGGCGCTATTGTGTTTCACTTCTGAGTTCGGCATGGAATCAGGTGGGTCCACAATGCTATGGTCGCCAAGCAAATTTTGCTTTTACTTTCAGCTTTTTTAAAAACTGAAGGCAAAATAATCTGGAAAACTGTATTTAAAAGTCTATCTCTTCAAACTCATTCAAGCGTTTGGTATTTCTTTGAGTCCACAAAACCCCTTGGGTGTTGTATGGTTAAGCCTCACGGGCAATTAGTACAGGTTAGCTCAATGCCTCGCAGCACTTACACACCCTGCCTATCAACGTCGTAGTCTACGACAACCCTTTAGGACACTTATAGTGCCAGGGAAAACTCATCTCAAGGCTCGCTTCCCGCTTAGATGCTTTCAGCGGTTATCGATTCCGAACTTAGCTACCGGGCAATGCCATTGGCATGACAACCCGAACACCAGAGGTTCGTCCACTCCGGTCCTCTCGTACTAGGAGCAGCCCCTTTCAATTTTCCAACGCCCACGGCAGATAGGGACCGAACTGTCTCACGACGTTCTAAACCCAGCTCGCGTACCACTTTAAATGGCGAACAGCCATACCCTTGGGACCGACTTCAGCCCCAGGATGTGATGAGCCGACATCGAGGTGCCAAACACCGCCGTCGATATGAACTCTTGGGCGGTATCAGCCTGTTATCCCCGGAGTACCTTTTATCCGTTGAGCGATGGCCCTTCCATTCAGAACCACCGGATCACTATGACCTGCTTTCGCACCTGCTCGAATTGTCATTCTCGCAGTCAAGCGGGCTTATGCCATTGCACTAACCACACGATGTCCAACCGTGTTTAGCCCACCTTCGTGCTCCTCCGTTACTCTTTGGGAGGAGACCGCCCCAGTCAAACTACCCACCAGGCACTGTCCGTAATCCCGATTCAGGGACCAACGTTAGAACATCAAAACTACAAGGGTGGTATTTCAAGGACGACTCCACCACATCTAGCGACGCGGTTTCAAAGTCTCCCACCTATCCTACACATGTAGGTTCAATGTTCAGTGCCAAGCTGTAGTAAAGGTTCACGGGGTCTTTCCGTCTAGCCGCGGGTACACTGCATCTTCACAGCGATTTCAATTTCACTGAGTCTCGGGTGGAGACAGCGTGGCCATCATTACGCCATTCGTGCAGGTCGGAACTTACCCGACAAGGAATTTCGCTACCTTAGGACCGTTATAGTTACGGCCGCCGTTTACCGGGGCTTCGATCAAGAGCTTCGACCGAAGTCTAACCCCATCAATTAACCTTCCGGCACCGGGCAGGCGTCACACCGTATACGTCATCTTACGATTTTGCACAGTGCTGTGTTTTTAATAAACAGTTGCAGCCACCTGGTATCTGCGACTCTCGTCTGCTCCATCCGCAAGGGACTTCACTGATAAGAGCGTACCTTCTCCCGAAGTTACGGTACCATTTTGCCTAGTTCCTTCACCCGAGTTCTCTCAAGCGCCTTGGTATTCTCTACCCGACCACCTGTGTCGGTTTGGGGTACGATTCCTTACAATCTGAAGCTTAGAGGCTTTTCCTGGAAGCATGGCATCAATGACTTCACTACCGTAGTAGCTCGACATCGTATCTCAGCGTTAGTAGCGGTCCGGATTTACCTAAACCACCCGCCTACGTACTTGAACCTGGACAACCGTCGCCAGGCCCACCTAGCCTTCTCCGTCCCCCCATCGCAATTGTAAGAAGTACGGGAATATTAACCCGTTTCCCATCGACTACGCCTTTCGGCCTCGCCTTAGGAGTCGACTTACCCTGCCCCGATTAACGTTGGACAGGAACCCTTGGTCTTCCGGCGAGGGAGTTTTTCACTCCCTTTATCGTTACTCATGTCAGCATTCGCACTTCTGATACCTCCAGCAGCCCTTACAGACCACCTTCAACGGCTTACAGAACGCTCCCCTACCCCACATACCCTAAGGTACGTAGCCGCAGCTTCGGTGTATAGCTTAGCCCCGTTACATCTTCCGCGCAGGCCGACTCGACCAGTGAGCTATTACGCTTTCTTTAAATGATGGCTGCTTCTAAGCCAACATCCTGGCTGTCTGAGCCTTCCCACATCGTTTCCCACTTAGCTATACTTTGGGACCTTAGCTGGCGGTCTGGGTTGTTTCCCTCTCCACGACGGACGTTAGCACCCGCCGTGTGTCTCCCGGATAGTACTTACTGGTATTCGGAGTTTGCAAAGGGTTGGTAAGTCGGGATGACCCCCTAGCCTTAACAGTGCTCTACCCCCAGTAGTATTCGTCCGAGGCGCTACCTAAATAGCTTTCGGGGAGAACCAGCTATCTCCAGGTTTGATTGGCCTTTCACCCCTAGCCACAAGTCATCCGCTAATTTTTCAACATTAGTCGGTTCGGTCCTCCAGTTGATGTTACTCAACCTTCAACCTGCCCATGGCTAGATCACCTGGTTTCGGGTCTAATCCTAGCAACTGTACGCCCAGTTAAGACTCGGTTTCCCTACGGCTCCCCTAAACGGTTAACCTTGCTACTAAAATTAAGTCGCTGACCCATTATACAAAAGGTACGCAGTCACACCACGAAGGTGCTCCTACTGCTTGTACGTACACGGTTTCAGGTTCTATTTCACTCCCCTCACAGGGGTTCTTTTCGCCTTTCCCTCACGGTACTGGTTCACTATCGGTCAGTCAGTAGTATTTAGCCTTGGAGGATGGTCCCCCCATATTCAGACAGGATATCACGTGTCCCGCCCTACTCGTTTTCACTGATTATGATGTGTCGGTTACGGGGCTATCACCCTTTACTGCGAGACTTTCCAGACTCTTCACCTGCATCATTAAAAGCTTAAGGGCTAATCCAATTTCGCTCGCCGCTACTTTCGGAATCTCGGTTGATTTCTCTTCCTCGGGGTACTTAGATGTTTCAGTTCCCCCGGTTTGCCTCCTGTTGCTATGTATTCACAACAGGATACTTACTTATGTAAGTGGGTTTCCCCATTCAGGAATCCCAGACTCAAAAGGTTATTACTACCTAATCTGGGCTTATCGCAAGTTATTACGCCTTTCATCGCCTCTGACTGCCAAGGCATCCACCGTGTACGCTTAGTCACTTAACCATACAACCCGAAAGGGTTTCTATTTGCTTTCACTTTAAAAAGTGAAGACAAATAAG